>JALXER010000265.1 GCA_027069385.1 Paracoccaceae bacterium | reverse complement strand
GGCCGGTTCGCTGCGCGTCTACCAATTCCGCCACGACCGCACGTCGTTTCGTAGGGGGCATATAGCACCGGTATTTTAGGAAGTGAAGCATTGAGTTGCGCATTCACAAAAAAACCCGCCGGCGTAGGGCCAACGGGTTTGGAAACAGGTTTTTTGCGGGTTTAGTCGCCGCTGGAGAAGAAGCCGCCATCTTCGTTGGAAACCGGCACAACCTCGCGGGTTTGGCTCTGGTCAAAGCCGGGCAAACCGCGCAGCGAACCGGCCATGCTGACCATCAGCGGCACGCGGCTGGCCGGATCATCGCCAGCGATGGTTGCATCGGAACGCGCATAGGCAACCGATACGCTTTCGAGCCATTCCGCCCCGCGCGAGCGGTCCTCGTTACCGTTAAACCCGAACCCGAAGGCCAGATGATAGGCCAGCAATTCCTGATAACCAGCTTCGCCAGCGCCAACCAGCGCTAGAATAGAGGCGAGCGCCACCTCGGTATTGTCGGTTTCATAGCCGCTGCCCAGACAGACCTTGGCAATGCCCACCAGCGACGAAGGCGTCGCGCCGGTGCTGTCAAGCCACTGACGCAGGTCATCCTTGACCGCCTGCGTACCCGAATAGGCCGCGGTTTGCACTACCGACGCCATGGTCGGGGCGAACCCTTCGCATTGCGCCTGGATATCGGCGCGCGAGGCCCCCTGAACCGTGGCTGCCAGCCGGTCGCCATCGTCAATGGCAAAGGCGCGCAGACTGCAGAACTGGGCAGCGGGCGTTTGCGGAGTCACCCCGTTGGCACAAAACGCCGACATAGAGGATTCATTCGCTGTAACAAACATCGGCAGGCCACCGGGCTGCACGCTGCTATCACCACCGTCACTGCCAAAATCGTTGCTGGGATCGCCATCATTGTTGACAAGGGTCGAGCCGCCAAAGTCGTTATTCCCCAGATTTGATCCGCCCAAAGGTGCGCCGTTGGGGTTGTCGTAATACGACACCAGCAAGGCACGCGCGCCGTTTTGCAGCAGAATGCGCGAGGTATCGGCCCCCCCTGCCTCGGCCCGCTGGTGGGCGCTCAGCAGGAAATCCTTTTGCGGGGTGGTCAGTTCGCCAGTAACCGGAAAACCCAGAAATGCCTGAAACTCGCTGACTGCAGCGCGGGTGCGGCGGCCAAACACACCATCTGCCCCGCCCGCATCAAATTCGAAATAGTTCAACGCGGTCTGAACGGCGGCGTTTTCGGTGCGTTGCGCGCTCCAGCCGCTGCCCCGGTTGCGCCGGTTCTGGTTGGCACCGGCAACAATCGCCCCGCCAATCAATGCACCAACGATCAATGCGCCCGCATTGTTACCGGCCGCCGCGCTGGTGGCCGAGCCAAGCGTGCCCGCAGCCGTCAGGGCAAGAACCATGGCGCTGGATGTCAGATAGGATTTCATTTTAAATCTCCATTCGCTAAAATATAGTGTACCGCAATCAGTATAACCCAAGATTCGCGAAATGAACAATCGTAATATGCAAAATTGTATGGAAACCCCGCAATGATCCGCTGGTTGCATTCCGATACCCCGGTGCCCTATCCCGATGCGCTGGCTCGGATGGAGGAGACCGTTGCCGGTATTCTGGACCAAAGCGGCCCGCAAACCGTATGGCTGCTGGAGCATCCGCCACTATATACCGCAGGAACCAGCGCCAAAGCCGCCGATCTGGTGGCGCCCGACCGGTTTGAGGTGTTCGAGGCCCGTCGCGGTGGCGAATACACCTATCACGGGCCGGGGCAGCGGGTGGCGTATGTGATGCTCGATCTGGCGAAATATGGCCGCGATGTGCGTCGATTTGTCTGGCTGCTGGAGGAATGGGTCATCCAAACGCTGGCCGAATTCGGGGTCGATGCCGGCCGGCGCAAGGGCCGCGTAGGCGTCTGGGTCACCCGCCCTGACAAACCCGCGCTGTTTGACGGCAGCCCCGCCGAAGACAAGATCGCCGCTATCGGGGTGCGCATTCGCCGCTGGGTCAGCTTTCACGGGATTTCGATCAACGTGAACCCCGATCTTGCCCATTACGACGGCATTGTGCCCTGCGGGATACATCACTATGGCGTGACCAGCCTGCATGATCTGGGGGTTCGCGTGTCCATGCGTGAAGTGGACGAGGCGTTAACACGTTGCTTTGCCACTGTTTTTGAGCGCAGCACCTGAACCTGCACACCAACGCTGACAAAAACGTGCGCGCCGCCCGCATTGCCTGACAGCGCCCGCAGGCCTAGCCTTGACCCATCGCAAAAGGATAGGAGCCCCCATGAAACTCAGCCGACGTTCTTCGCTTAAACTGATCGGAGCCGCCAGCACAGCGCTGATTGCATCACCCTATATTGCCCTTGCCGATCCGGTGGCACACGAGGTGCAAATGCTTAGCCGCGACCCCGAAAACCCCAAGAAACGCTTTTTGTTTTCGCCGCAAGTGCTGCAAATCGCGCCCGGTGACAGCGTGCATTTTGTGGCGACCGACCGGGGGCACAACTCGGTCAGTGATCCGAATATGATGCCCGACGGGGCCACGCCATGGGCCGGCCAGACCAGCCATGACATCGAGGTCACGCTGGATGTCGAGGGCACCTACGGGTATTATTGCAACCCGCATCGCGGCCTTGGCATGGTCGGGCTGATACTGGTGGGCGATTTTAGCGTCAATTACGAGGCCGCCAAAGCCGCCGAGCAGCCGCGCAAGCCCGCCGAAGTCTACGGCGAACTGTTCGCCATGGCCGACGCTTTGCGCGGCTAGGCAAGTGCAAAGCTCCAAGTTTCGCCGATCGGACAATTTGTCCGGTTAATTGGCTGGTTTTCTGGATTCGGGATGGTTATAATGCCATCCGTATCAGTCAGAAACCAAGCAAAGGATTGACTTATGAAGAAACTTGTAACCCTGGCCGTCCTGGCCCTGACTCCGGTTATTGCCCATGCCGAAGGCGACGCCGCCGCCGGTGAAGGCGTTTATAACCGCTGCAAATCTTGCCACGGGATTGTCAACGGCGACGAAGTCATTGTTCGCGGTGGTCGCACCGGCCCGAACCTTTATGGCGTTATCGGCCGCACCGCCGGCACCGTCGAAGGGTTCCGCTATAGCGACGGTCTGGTTGCCGCTGGCGAAGCCGGTCTGGTCTGGAGCGAAGAAGCCGTTGCCGAATGGGTTGCCGACCCCACCGCTTTCTTGCGCACCCATAACGACGATTCTTCGCTGCGGTCGAAAATGACCTTCAAACTGCGTTCGGGCGGCGAAGATGTCGCAGCCTATCTGGCCACTTTCTCGGCCGAATAAGCACAAAACACCCGTCAGAAGCGTCAAAGCTGGTCTTTGGCGCTTCTTTTTTTATTACATCTATACTTATTTTTACATTTTTTTACGCCTGCGGCATTCAAAGCCATTGAGCAATTCCCGGCACTGTTCTACAAATACCCTTAAGGAGTGAGGCGAAAATCCGAAAACGGATTCGCAAAACAGGGACGTCAGGAGTCTTAATCATGGCAAACGCAGCCACGCATGGCGACAGCCACGCACGCCCGGGTTTCTTTACCCGCTGGTTTATGTCAACCAACCACAAAGATATCGGGATTCTGTATCTGTTCACCGCTGCGGCGGTGGGGTTCATTTCGGTCTGTCTGACCGTTTATATGCGCATGGAGTTGATGAACCCCGGGGTTCAGTACATGTGCGACGAGGGCGCGCGCCTTACCGCAGCCGCCCTTGGTGAATGTACCCCCAACGGGCATTTGTGGAACGTGATGATCACCTATCACGGCGTGCTGATGATGTTCTTTGTGGTGATTCCGGCGCTTTTCGGCGGGTTTGGCAACTATTTCATGCCGCTGATGATCGGTGCGCCCGATATGGCCTTCCCGCGAATGAACAACCTGTCTTACTGGCTGTATGTCTGCGGTTCGGCGCTGGGTGTGGCATCGCTGCTGTCACCGGGCGGGGCCGGTCAGCTTGGCTCGGGGGTCGGCTGGGTGCTGTATCCACCGCTTTCCACTACCGAGGGCGGGTACTCGATGGATCTGGCGATCTTTGCGGTACACGTTTCGGGGGCGTCGAGCATTCTTGGCGCAATCAACATGATTACCACCTTCCTGAACATGCGTGCGCCGGGGATGACCCTGCACAAAACGCCGCTATTCGCGTGGTCGATCTTTGTCACCGCATTCCTGATCCTGTTCTCTTTGCCGGTACTGGCAGGCGCGATCACCATGCTGTTGACCGACCGCAATTTCGGCACCACCTTCTTTGATCCGGCAGGCGGTGGCGACCCGATCCTGTATCAGCACCTGTTGTGGTTTTTTGGCCACCCCGAGGTCTATATGATCATCGTGCCGGGTTTCGGGATCATCAGCCATGTGATTTCGACCTTTTCGAAAAAGCCGATCTTCGGGTATCTGCCGATGGTCTATGCCATGGTCGCCATCGGGATCCTCGGCTTCGTTGTCTGGGCGCACCATATGTATACGGTTGGCATGTCCACCACCCAGCAAAGCTATTTCATGCTGGCAACCATGGTGATCGCGGTGCCCACCGGTATCAAGGTGTTCAGCTGGATTG
>JALXER010000264.1:2629-4607 GCA_027069385.1 Paracoccaceae bacterium | reverse complement strand
CTTTTTCGACTCCGTCTACCCCCAGCGCCGCTTCATTTGCAGCGGCGCTAAGCGCCTTCGGGTCGCCTTCAAACCCGTAGGGCACCGTGATCGAAAAGACCACTTTGCCTTTGTTGACGATGATATCTGAGACCAGTTTTGCCGAGACCAGATCCTTGTCCAGCCCTTCTACGGTCATTTTCTTGAGCGCCTTCAGGACGTCTTCGCGAATATTAGCCATGTTTCCCCCGGGGTTATTGTACAGGCGAATGCCTGAGTGATTAGGTCATATATTAAAATACTAATATATCAGAATGCAAGAGGCCCACCGGTTTTATTCGCTTGGGGGCTTCATCCGGTCGCGGCCGATGAAATAGATATACAGGCCCGGCAAAACGAACAGATCGAACAGGAACGCAATAAAGATGGTGGCAGCGGTCAGAAACCCGAGTTGCTGGTTCACCGCAAAGCCGCTGAACATCAGCAATGCAAAGCCAAAGCCAAGGGTAGAGGTGGTGGTCAGCACACCAGGAAACACATTTTGCAACACCCGCTGCACGCCCCGGTCGGTTTGCTTTTTGCGCCCGCGGGTCAGGGCATACAGGATATGAATGGTGTCATCGACCACGATGCCAAAGGTAATCGCAGTGATGATCGAGGCGGCCATGCCGATCTCGGTATTGAACCACACCCACAGGCCTAAGGCCGATATGGCCGGCAGGAAATTGGGCAGGATGCTTAGCAGTGCCAGCGACCATGAACGCAGGAACACCCCGATCAGGATCGACACGACCAGCATGGCAAAGCCCGACCCGACCAGCATCGAACGGGTATTCACATAAGACAGGTAAGACGACATCACGTTGACGCCCGACACTGCCGCGCGATCACCGGTAAAGCCCGCGGCGGCGGCCAGTGCCTCTACCTTTTCGGCCAGTGCGCGCACATGGGCCGAGGACTGGCGTTCCAGCAGCAGGCTCATGCGGACTTCACGGAAATCGGCGGCAAAGGTGGCGTTGCCCTGATCCTCGGTCACATACCAGTTGGAGCGCACGCAGAAGTTCAGCATTTTCTCGGGGACATCGGCCAGCGTGCCGGTATAGGGCGGGGTGCGATGGTCCAGACATCCCCAGACAACGGGCAACGGCCCGTTAACCCCCTTTACCTGTGGCAGGGCCAGAATTTGGTTGGTCAAATCTTCCAGTCGCTGGAATTCGGCCGGTGTCAGCAGCGCCCCCTGATCATAGCGCAGCACCAGATCGACGGTTTGTGACCAGCCCATACTGTCGGCGATCAGCTTGATATTCTGGCGCAGCGGGTGTTCTTCGGGAAAGAACTTGATAAACTGGTCGTCAAAGGTGGTTTTGGCCAACCCCAGCACCGCGATCAGTGAAAGAGAGCCAACCAGAATCCCCCATTTGAACGGCCCGCGCGCCCATGCCTTGGTAAATATGCGCGATATGCGCCGCATCCGGTCATCGCGCACGGTAAAATCGCCGCAAATCACTGCCAGCATGATCGGGGCGATGAACAGCACCAGAAACAGTGAAAAGATCAGCCCGATTGCCACCAGATTGCCCATGGCCTGAAAAGCGGGCGCATCGGCCCAGTTCAGCGACAGAAACCCGACCGCTGTCGTGGCATGGGCCAGAATCACCGGTACGGCCAGTTTGCGAAAGCTGGCCAGAATCACCGGATCGCGTTTCTGGAACTTCAGATTGCGCTGTCGTTGACCGACCGCGTGAATGACGTGGATCAGCGAGGCCACGGTCAGGGTCATGATGATGGAAAAAGACGAAACGGCGGCGGTGGCAAAAACATGGCCGCTCCACCCGGCTATGCCCAGCGTCATCATAACTGAAAAAATGCCGGTGCCCAGCGTGGCGGCGGTGACGCGCAGGTTGCCAAAGGCAAACAGCAGCATGGCAAAGTTGACCACCAGCGTTAGCGGAAACAGGAAATGCCGGTCAAAGGTCAGCCCGTCACGCAAGGCTTCGCC
>JALXER010000264.1:0-2619 GCA_027069385.1 Paracoccaceae bacterium | reverse complement strand
GCTGATAGGCGGCTTGCAGGCCAAGGTCGCTCTGGTCAATCAGCGCCAGTTTCAGCGACATGAACAGCGCGGTGCGGTTCTCGTTGAAAAACATGCCCAGCGCGGCGCGTTCCTCGATCAGTTTGGCGATGTCATCAAGGGTGATGTATTCGGGCTGATAGCCCATCAGCGGCAGCAGCTTGGAAATGGTGGTAACGCTGGACAGCCCGTCCATATATAGCGGGTCGTCGGGGTTATCGAGGATCCCCCACGCGTATTGCTCGGCCTCCAGCAGCTTGGGCAATTCTTCGGGGGTTTCTACGGCCAACAATAACAGGGTCTGGTTGGTTTCCCCGAAGGCGGCGTTCTGGCGCTCCAGTTTCTGGCGGTGTTCATTGCCCGGCCCGAACAGTAAAAACGGGTCGTTCGAGGTCTGGATATGGATGCTGCCGATTGCCACCAGCCCGGTCACCATAACGGTGATCGCAAGGACCAGCCGGGGGGTGCGGAATAACCGGCGTTGCAGCGCAAAAATGCCCCGCAATATTGCAAACCAAAGCCCCACGTGTTCCCCTAAAAATTGCCTGTTTGTCTTGGTTACGCAATCTGCGCCAAGTCTAAAAGCCCAAAATGCCCGAAATCTGCCGGAAACGTAAAAAAGTGAAGAAAAATCGACAAAACGAACCAAAGTGATCGGAATAATTAGCACGCAAATGTGCCTTGACCTTCGTTCTCAAGCTGCTAGGAAACAGACGGCCCAGCGTGAATGGCGGCAGCACTCGCGTAAACGTAACCCGGTCGGGTTGCTTCATCACTTGAACGGTGCAGTTGCGCCGCGTAGTCAGAGGGCTGAAAATGGTTTCACGCGTTATCCCTGTAGAACCCTTCGATCTGGTCATTTTCGGTGCAACCGGTGATCTGTCACGGCGCAAAATCCTGCCGGGGCTGTTTCGTCGCCTGTTGGCCGGACAAATGCCCGTCGAGGCGCGGATCATCGGGGCGGCGCGCTCGGATATGGACACGGACGGGTTTCGCGAAATGGTGCGCGCGGCGCTGGCTGAATTCGAACCGGCCTGCAAAACCCACCCCGATGAATGCGAACTCTTTCTGGGCCTGCTCGATTACATCCCTATCGATGCGCTGGGCGGCAAGGGTTGGAAATCACTCGGGAAATTGCTGCGCAAAGAGGTGGTGACGGCGTTTTACCTGTCGGTCGGGCCAAGCCTGTTTGGCGAAATCGCCCACCGGCTGCATACCAACGGCATAGCACGGCCGGACAGCCGTATCGTGGTGGAAAAACCGCTGGGCCATGATCTGGAATCGGCCCGCCTGCTTAACCGGCAACTGGCCGAGTGCTTTGCCGAATGCCAGATTTACCGCATTGATCATTATCTGGGCAAGGAAACCGTGCAAAACCTGATGGCGCTGCGCTTTGCCAACGCGCTGTTCGAGCCGCTCTGGAATGCCCGCCATATCGACCATGTGCAAATTACCGTGGCCGAAAGCATCGGCGTAGAGGGGCGCGGCGGCTATTACGACAAGTCGGGGGCGCTGCGCGATATGGTGCAAAACCACCTGATGCAGCTTTTATGCCTGACCGCGATGGAGCCTCCGGCGCGGTTCAACGCCGATTTCGTGCGCGATGAAAAGCTAAAGGTGATCCGGTCGCTTGACCCGCTGAAGGTTGGTGATACGGTGCGCGGGCAATATCGGGCCGGTGCCGATGGCGGGTCTTACCTTGATGACGCGGAAAACCCCGATAGCCGCACCGAAAGCTTTGTGGCGCTCAAGGTCGAGGTGGAAAACTGGCGCTGGGCGGGTACGCCGTTTTACCTGCGCACCGGCAAGCGGTTGCGGGCGCGTATGTCCGAGATTTCGATCATATTCAAAGACCCGCCGCATTCGATCTTTCCCGATATGGAGAACCGCAAGGGCAATGCGCTGATCATCCGGTTGCAGCCCGACGAGGGGATCAATCTGCGCATGACCATCAAGGAACCGGGGCAGGGCGGGATGCGCCTGACCGAGGTGCCGCTGGATATGAGCTTTGCCGAGGCGCTGGGGGCCGATGTGGTGGTGCCCGACGCGTATGAGCGGCTGGTCATGGATGTGATTCGCGGCGACCAGACCCTGTTCATGCGCGGCGACGAGGTCGAAGAGGCATGGGCCTGGATTGACCCGCTGGTGGCCGCATGGGAAGAAGGCAGCGACCGGCCACGGCCCTATGATGCGGGCGGCTCCGGCCCCGAAGATGCACTGGCATTGCTGCACCGCGATGGCCGCAAATGGCGCGAGATAGAGGTATAACATGCCCGACCTGATGCAATACCCGGACAAGGCGGTGCTGGCCGGTGATCTGGCCGAGATCGTGGCCGATCAGTTGTTCGATGCGATCAAAACACGCGGGCGGGCCAGTCTGGCTGTGCCCGGCGGAACGACCCCGGCGGCCTTTCTGACGGCGTTGTCCGAACAGGATATCGCGTGGGACAAGGTTAGCGTGGTGTTGAGCGATGAACGCTTTGTGCCTGAAGAGTCACCGCGCTCCAACACGCGGCTGTTGCGCGAAACCCTGTTGCAGGGCAAGGCAGCGGCTGCAACGCTGGTTCCTATGGGCGGTGTCGCAGACCCCCTCCCTAACCC
>JALXER010000263.1 GCA_027069385.1 Paracoccaceae bacterium | reverse complement strand
CAATAATACCTTCCATTTTTCATAAATACTCTCAGGGGGGAATTGCCCGTTTACGGGCAAGGGGGGCGTGAACGCCCCCGCATGGGGCTTGCCCCATGCCCGGTTGATGAGGAGGGCCGCTTGCGGCTCCCCGAAGAGACCGGAGGCCCGACAGCAATAGTGAGCCACCAAAGAAGCCTAATGTGCCATTCTACCAAAATTTTGCTGCTGGTCATCATCAACAAATTCATGCAGCGATTCTACATCGGATATTGCCACGTTATCCCTTGATACCAGTACGCCCTGCTCTCGCAGCCGTGCAAAGGCACGCGACAGGCTTTCGGGTTTGATCCCGAGGCGGGCGGCAATCAGGGATTTGTCATAGGGCAGCCGAAAGGCGCAGCTTCCCTCATGGACAGGGGCCAGTGCCAGCAAAAAGGCAGCCAGTCTTTTTACGCCGCTCAGGGCCTTGATCTCCTCGACCTGAATAATCAGTTCATGCAGATGCTTAAAGGTCGCGCCCAGCAGGGAAATCGCCAGTTCCGGCTCGGTAGACAGCAGGCGCAGCACATGGGCGGCATCGATTTTGAGCACCCGGCATCCGGTGACCGCAACCGCCGTAACCGGATAGGCACCGCGGTTCAGCGCCGCCGCCTCGCCAAAGCTGTTCCCGACCGAATAGACATGCACCACCACTTCATCGCCCGCCGGTGTATTTCGAGTCAGTTTCACCCAGCCTTCCAGCACGACAAACAGATACTTGGCATCCTCGCCTTGAAAGAACAGGTTCTGGTTTCGGTCGAATGATTTCAGGCGCGCGGATTCAAGGATTCGGCCCAAAACGTCCCGCGGGGCGTTTCGAAACAGAATGGACTTGCCTATAGCCTCCAGATCGTGGTGATCGAGTTTCACGCTTCCCCCTTTTTCATCGACTATACTCCTAGAAATTATTCTGCGCCACCGGTTTTCCTTGGCCAAACTGCGGCTATTTCAACCTTGGACGGGTGAAAATCGGGAAATAGACGATGGCATATAACCCGAAACCGGCAATCCACGCGGTCGCAGACAGGTGCAACAAGCCGGTGACTCCGGGCAGAACCTCGGCCAGCATACGCGACAGCACCGCCGTGACAACCAGCACATAGACCAGCGTCAGCGGCCATTTTGCGGTTAGCGGTCGCCCCGAATGCCCAAGGCTGGCGCGGGTCATCATGGCAAGCGTAACGACGCCGATCGCACCGGCCCCCCAGGCATGGGGCACCATTGGCCCGTGATTGGCCGCCAATGTGGCAAACCCGACCGGAACAAACAGATATCCCACATGCAAAATGGTCACCAGCGGCTCGGAAAAGGTCCGCCACGGGGTCCAGCGTATCAACCGGACCAGATGCCCCAGCGTCGCCAGCCCCGCGACGATGCGGGTCACCGGTGATTCGGGCAGCAGGATCCACAGCAGGATCACCGCAGCCGACCCCCCGAGCAACCCTTTGTCAAAGCCGTTAAACGGAGTTGGCAAGCGCCCCGGCCCCTGACGTACCAGCCAGTTGCGGGTAAAGCTGGGAATGACCCGCCCCCCGATGACCATAATCATCAGGATCACCACCCCGACACCGACCCGAATCGCATAGCCGCCAAAAGCACCATACAGGTTCGATTCTATGTGATAGCCGATATTGGCCAGCGCCAGCAGCGACACCAGAACCAAAACCTTCAGATTGCGCCAGTTATTGCCGCTGACAATCTCTCGACCGATCACAACCACAAACACCACCAGAAACGCCGCATCGATTACCGGAGCTACGCCAATCGGCAGATAGACCGAGAAAAACAGCGCAATCCGGCCCAGCGCCCACAGGCCCGACAGCATCGCAGTTGGCCAGCCGATGATCGGCATGCGACCGGTCCAGTTGGGCACCGCCGTCAGCAAAAACCCGGCAATCACCGCCGAGGAATAGCCGAACACCATTTCATGCATGTGCCAGTCCACCGGATCCATACGGGTCGGAAACTCGGTACCGGTCGCCAGATACAAAATCCAGACCAGCATGGCCAGCGCCGCCCAGACACCGGCAAACAGAAAGAACGGTCGAAACCCGTGGCTATAAAAAACCGGACCTTTGAAATCACGACGGCGCTGCGATGAATTGGACATGGATAAACCTGACTAGATTAGTTTGCCCAAGTTTATCTGCCTCTTTTACCAAAGAGTAAAGGCCACCTCTTGGGGGGCGAGACAAATTGCGTCACTACAGGCCTGCAAGGTCAGCACCGCGCGTTCCGGTCCGGCGAATTCCTCGTATTCCGGCAGGGGCGCGCGCAGGGTAAAGGTGCCCTCGTAAAGAGCCAGCGGCTGGTCGCTGTTAAAGGCCAGCGTTTTGACCAGCGCTTCGGGATAGTCCTGTTCGGGCAACGGCGTGCCCGCGACGGTCAGGTCGGTGGCGATAAAGTAATCCTCCAGCGGTTGGTGGGCGTTGACGTGCCAGCCCGGTGCCACGGTCAGGGTAATTTCCAGCGCCCCGTTCCCCATGGCTGCCTCGACCCGCACCGCGCCATTGGCAACATAGCGCACCGGCCCGCGCTCGCCCGCGTTCAGCATCTGCAATGCGGCCAATGACCCGGCGCGCTGCTCGGGTGCGGCCAGCGCCTGCCCCGACAGGGCCGATGCCAGCAAGGTTGCCTGCTGGGCATATTCGGGCACCGGCAACCGGTTGGACAGGCGCACCAGCAATTCCAGCGTCAGGGCATTGCCGCCCGGAATCTCGCCGTCGTCCAGCGCATAGATAGCACCCAGCCCTTGCGGAATCTGGTTCATGCGCAACAAGCCGTTCGGCTCGGCAAACCAGTCGGTAGCGGCGGCGGCCATGGCCTCGGCATCAGGCAGCCACTTGGCCCCGTCGCCATCGGGTGCATAGTCGTGCAAGGCGACCAGCGCCAGACCAAAGGCCGCATAATCCGACAATTGCGCCGGTGTGTTGGTGACGCCGTTCAGGCTGATCCGCGACAGGCCCTGAGCGTCCTGCATTGTATCGAGCATAAACCGCGCAGCGCGTGCCGCGGCCTGATAATAATCGGGGCGATTCAGGGTGTGGCTGGCTTCGGCCAATGTGGCGATCATCATGGCGTTCCAGCCCACCACGATCTTTTGATCAACAAATGGCGCGGGGCGGGTCTGGCGGGCTTGGAACAACAGCGCCAGTGCCGCGTCCAGACGGGCCGGATCATCGGGCAGGTCGGTCAGAAAGAGCGACGATGCCCCGTCAAGGTTTCCCTCATCGGTGATGTTCAGCATATCGATCAGATAACCGGCCTGATCACCCGCTGCGTCGCGCACCTGTTGCTGGGTCCAGACGTAATAGGCTCCCTCGGCCATTTCGCCGCTTCGGGTGGCCGAATCGGCATCCAGCGCCGCGTAGAAACCGCCCTGCCCGTCCTGCATATCACGCAGCACCGCATCGAGCGCCCGAACAGCGGCACGCCGATAGGGCGCTGCGCCGGTCAGATAGGATGCGCGCACCAGCAACCGCCCGATCATCGCCTGATTATACAGCATCTTTTCAAAATGCGGGATGCGCCATTCCGGATCGGTGGCATAGCGGTGGAACCCGCCACCGACCTGATCGTGGATACCGCCCTTGATCATGCCGTCAAGGGTCAGGGTTACGCCCTCCAGAAACGCGGGGTTTGCCTCGCGGTCGGCCTGATCGAGCATGTAAAGATACGCCGATTCCTGCGGGAATTTGGGCGCGGTGCCCATACCGCCGTTGAACGGATCAAGACTGGACAACATCCGCTTGACCACCGCATTCGCCAGCGCCGGAGTCAGGTCGCGCGCCGCGGCACCGCGGGTCATATAGCGCTGCACGGTGCTCGACAGGTTTGCCGCTTCGGCAATGACCGAGTCCCGTTCGGTGCGCCACAGGGTCTCTATCTGGCCGAGCAGATCAAGAAATACGTCGGGCGGAAAATAGGTGCCGCCGTAAAACGGTTGCGCCTCGCTGGTCAGAAACACCGAGTTGGGCCAGCCACCGGCACCCGAAACGGTCTGGGTGACCATCATGAACTGCTCGTCCAGATCGGGACGGCGTTCTCGGTCCACTTTGATAGAGACGAAATGCGCGTTCAGGAATGCGCCGATTTCGGGGTTGTCAAAGCTCTCCTCCTCCATCACATGGCACCAGTGACAAGAGGAATAGCCAATCGACAAAAAGATCGGCTTACCCTCGGCGCGGGCCTTTGCCAAGGCTTCCTCGCCCCAGGGATACCAGTCAACGGCGTTGTAAAGATGCTGCTGAAGATATGGGGAATCCTCGCCCAGCAAATGGTTCTGCGAAGCGGCCTGACTGCCTGTCAGTGCAAATATCAGGATGATAATCAGTCTCATGTCAGCCCCCTTAGCCATTTTAAAAACCCTACCCGATACATACAGACCAAAACAATCACGTTCGCGAGAGCCGCACCGCACCAGATTCCGGGCCTCTCCCGCCCGTCGTCGGCGCATTGCATCCGCAATGCGCCTCCTCCCGTTGGGCCGGGCCTCGGCTTTGCCTCGGCAGGGGGCCAGCCCCCTCTGGCGCAAGCGCCATTCACCCCCGGGGCATTTGTGAAAAGAAGATGATAATAGACTTCCAAT
>JALXER010000262.1 GCA_027069385.1 Paracoccaceae bacterium | reverse complement strand
TAGACGAGGTGTTTTCCGAGTTTTCCGAACCGGTGGCCGCCGCGTCGCTGGCGCAGGTGCATCGGGCGGTGATCCGCGAAACCGGTCAGGTGGTGGCGGTCAAGGTGCTGCGCCCGGGGATCGAAAAGGCGTTTATGCGCGATGTGGATGCGTTCCATCTGGCCGCGCGGATGATCGAAATCGTCGCGCCGTTTTCGCGCCGCCTGAAACCCACCGACGTGATAGACCATTTTCAGGGCATCGTGCGCGGCGAACTCGACCTGCGCATGGAGGCCGCTGCGGGGGACGAATTTGCCGAGAATACCAAGGATGATGCGGGGTTTGGCGTTCCCAAGCTGCTGTGGCATCTGTCCTCGCGAAGGGTGATGACCACGGAATGGGTCGAAGGCGTGTCGCTGGGCGATGTGCCCGCGCTGATGGCGACGGGGCTGGATCCGGTAGAGTTCTCGGCGCGGATTATCCAGATGTTTCTGCGCCACGCCCTGCGCGACGGCTTTTTTCATGGCGATATGCATCAGGGCAACCTGAAACGCACCGCAAACGGTGATCTGGTGGCCTTTGACTTTGGCATCATGGGGCGGATCGACGAACAGGGCCGGCGCGCCTATGCCGAGATTCTGTTCGGCTTTCTGCGCAAGGATTACCGTCGCGTCGCCGAGGTGCATTTCGAGGTGGGCTATGTGCCTGCCGACCGCGATGTAGACGAATTTGCCCAAGCCCTGCGCGCCGTGGGTGAACCGATTTTCGGACAGGATGCGCGCCATATTTCCATGGCCCGCCTGTTGGGCCACCTGTTCGAGGTCACCGAGCGCTTCGGCATGGAAACCCAGACCGAGCTTATTTTGCTGCAACGAACCATGGTGGTTGTCGAGGGCGTGGCCCGTACGCTCGACCCGGAAATGAATATGTGGAACGTAGCCAAACCGGTGGTAGAGGATTACATCCGTGACGCGCTCGGCCCGCGGGCGATGATGCGCGACCTGCAATCGACCCTCAAGGTGCTGTCCCGCTTTGGCCCGCACCTGCCGCAACTGGCCGAAACCGCGCTGGAACGCGCCACGCGCCCCGAACCGGTGCCGGTGCAAAAACCGCTGCACTGGCGCTCGGCGCTGGTCGGGGCGGTTATCGGCGGCATCGTTATCCTGTTGTTGCGCTGATGGCAGGCGAGATGGTCAAAAAGGACAGCATGGACACGATCCTGAACTCGCTGGGTCTGGCGGTTCTGGTGATCGACGAAGACCAGACGGTGATTTTCAAGAACCATGCCTCCAAAAAGCGATTCGGGCAGGGCACTACGGGCAGCCCGCTTAGCGATGTGATCTCGGACAAAAAGCTGGCCAGAACCGTGCAATCGGTGCTGGACGGAATAAAATATGCCACGGTGGATATCCGGTTTCAGGATGTGGTGCCGATGCTGTTCCGGGTCAATATTGCCCGGCTGGAGCCAACCCGCAAACATCCGTTCTTGCGCGCGGTTATCAGTTTCGAGGATATCTCGCATATTCGCGAGGCCGAGCAGATGCGCTCGGATTTTGTTGCCAATGTCAGCCATGAGTTGCGCTCGCCGCTGACCTCGCTTTACGGGTTTATCGAAACGCTGCAAGCGGGGGCAATCGACGACCCGCAGGCCAACAAACGCTTTCTGGACCTGATGGGCAACGAGGCAAAGCGCATGGCGCGGCTGATCGATGATCTGCTTTCGCTGTCCAAAATCCAGGCGATCGAGCACGAGCCGCCCAAAGACAGCGTCGACCTGATGCCGCTGCTGTCCAGCGTAATTTCGACCCTCGAACCGCCCTCTTTGCAAGAGGATACCAAGGTCGAGCTGGCCCCCTGCACCGGTCCGGCACTGGTTATCGGGGATTCCGACAAGCTGACGCAGGTGTTTTACAACCTGATCGAGAACGCGATCAAGTACAGCCGATCGGGCACCGTGGTGCGGGTTCGGGTAGAGCCGGACGAAGAGCCGGGGAAATGCGTTGTGCATATCACCGATACCGGCGCGGGGATTGAACCCAAACACATTCCGCGCCTGACCGAACGGTTTTACCGGGTCGACAAGGGGCGTTCGCGCAAGGTCGGCGGGACCGGTTTAGGGCTGGCGATCGTCAAACACATACTGGTGGGCCATCGCGGCAAGCTGCGCATCGAGAGCACCCCCGATGTCGGGTCAACCTTTTCGGTGGTGCTGCCCCGCCCCTGAACCTGTGTCATAAAACCGATACAAAACCGTCATATTGGCGTTGCGCCTTCGTCATATTGCCGTTTCCCCGAACCGATAGTCAGGTTCTGCGTCCGAATGGGGCGCGATGATGAATTCGGGAAAACCGCTATGCTAGCCAAACTGACCCTAATCACCCTTGCTGCCATGTCCGGCGCTGCTGCCGCGCAGGAACGGATTTCTATTGTCGGATCGTCAACCGTGTTTCCGTTTGCCACAACGGTTGCCGAGCATTTCGGCAAGAACACCAATTTCGCAACACCGGTGGTCGAATCGACCGGCTCGGGGGGCGGCTTGCGCCTGTTTTGTGCCGGTGTCGGGGCCGATACGCCCGATATCGCCAATGCCTCGCGCCGGATCAAAGCGTCCGAAGTCGCAACCTGCGCCGAAAACGGCGTGACCGAAATCACCGAGGTGAAAATCGGTTATGACGGGATTGTGCTGGCCAACGCGCGACAGGCCACCCCGTTTGACCTGAGCTTGCGCGATATCTTTCTGGCGCTGGCGGCCAATGTGCCCGACGGCAATGGCGGCACCATGCCCAACCCCTATGACACATGGGATCAGATCAACCCCGACCTGCCGAGCATTGCCATCGAGGTCATGGGCCCCCCGCCCACATCGGGCACGCGCGACGCCTTTGCCGAACTGGCGATGGAGGGCGGGTGCCGGACATTTGACTGGATTGCCGACCTGAAATCGACCGACAAACCGGCCTATAAGGCCCTGTGCCACACCCTGCGCGAGGACGGTGCCTATATCGAAGCAGGCGAAAACGACAACCTGATTGTGCAAAAACTGGTGGCCAACCCCGATGCACTGGGCATTTTCGGGTTCAGCTTTCTGGAGCAGAACTCCGATGTGGTGCAAGGGGCAAGCATCGACGGGGTTGCACCCACTTTTGATGATATTTCCGCGGGGGATTATCCGGTTTCGCGCTCGCTGTATTTCTATGTGAAGAACGCGCATGTGGGGCAAGTGCCCGGGATCGAGGCCTATCTCGCCGAGTTTACCGACGAGGATACCTGGGGCGAATACGGCTATCTGACCGACAAGGGCCTGATCCCGATGGACGAGGAAGAAGCGGCCCGTTACGCCGAAGATGCGGCCAGTCTTGTGCCGCTATCCCTTTGATATAATACAGTTAATGGGCGTTATTTTGCAGCGCCCATTCATCCACTAAACCGGTTTAGTAGGTTGATATGACCCAGACAGAAATCTCGTTTAAAGGCCGGAAACGCCCGCTTGAAACCGCTCTGAAGGCGGCGTTTTTTCTGTCCTCGGTGATTGCCATTGCCGCGACCGTCGGCATTGTCCTGTCCATGCTGTTCGAGACCATCCGGTTCTTTGAACATGTCAGTCTTTCCGAATTTCTGTTTGGCCTGAAATGGAGCCCCCAAACCGCGATCCGTGCCGATCAGGTCGGCTCTTCAGGTGCGTTCGGGGCGGTGCCGCTGATTACCGGCACCTTGCTGATCAGCGCGATTGCCATGGTGGTTGCCGCGCCCATCGGGCTGATCTCGGCGATCTATCTGGCCGAGTATGCCAGCAACCGCGTGCGCGGCATTATCAAGCCGATGCTTGAAATTCTGGCCGGTATTCCCACCGTGGTTTACGGGTTTTTTGCCGCGCTGGTCGTGGCGCCGTTCCTGCGCATGACCGGTGGTCAACTGGGGCTGGAGGTCGCGTCTGAATCCGCCCTTGCCGCCGGGCTGGTCATGGGGGTGATGATTATTCCGCTGATTTCATCCCTGTCCGATGATGCGCTGAACGCGGTGCCCAACGCCCTGCGTGAGGCATCGCTTGGCCTTGGCGCGACCAAGGCTGAGACCATCAAAAAGGTGATCGTTCCGGCGGCCATACCGGGCATTTCGGGCGGGTTTCTGCTGGCGGCATCGGCGGCAATCGGGGAAACGATGATCGTGGTTATGGCGGCAGGGCTTGCCGCCAACCTGACCGCCAACCCGCTGGAGGCCGTCACCACCATCACCGCGCAGATCGTTGCCTTGCTGACCGGTGATCAGGAATTCGACAGCGCCAAAACCCTGTCCGCCTTTGCGCTGGGGCTGTTGCTGTTCATCACCACGCTTTTTCTGAATGTGATCGCCATGCGCATCGTCAACAAGTATCGGGAACAATATGACTGAGTTTTTAATCAGCGCAAACAAACCGTTACGCCGTCGCCACGCCTCGGAAACGCGGTTCAAATGGATGGGGCGGATCGCCATTGCGGCCAGCCTTGGATTTCTGGTGGTGATGCTTGTTTCCATCCTGACGCTGGGAATCGGCGCGTTCAGCCGCACCGAAATTGCCTTGGCCGTGGACCTTGGCGATGGTGACGCCTCGTCCAAAAAGATCGTGCGCAATGCTCTGTTTACCTCTTTCCCCGAGGTCACAAGTCGCGCCGAGCGACGGCAATTGTTGCGCCTGCCAAGCGCGGATGCATCCCGCGAGCTGGACAGACAGCTGGCCGAAAACCCCGACCTTGCGGGGCAGGTGGCGACGCTGTGGTTTACCGCGTCCGACGATATTGACCAGTTGATCAAGGGGGCGATAGACACCGACAAACCCCAGGACCAGCGCCGGATTTCGGATCAGGAACTGGCATGGGTAACACAATTGCAGGATTTGGGCCAGATCCGCAAGGTGTTCAACACCGGCTTTTTCACCTCGGGCGATTCGCGCGAACCGGAACTGGCGGGGATACTCAGCGCGCTGATGGGCTCTATCCTGTCGCTGACGGTCTGCTTTGTGCTGTCCTTTCCGCTGGGCATCATGGCCGCGATCTACCTGGAGGAATTCGCCAAAAAAGGCCGCTGGTCGGATTTTATCGAAGTCAACATCAACAATCTGGCGGCGGTGCCCTCGATCGTGTTCGGCTTGCTCGGCCTGTCGATCTTCCTGGGCTATTTCGGTATGCCGCGTTCCTCGCCCTTGGTGGGCGGGTTGGTGCTGGCGCTGATGACTCTGCCCACGATCATTATTGCGGGGCGTTCGGCCCTGCGCGGGGTGCCGCCCAGTATCCGCGAGGCGGCACTGGGCATGGGGGCCACGCAGGTGCAAACCACGCTGCACCACGTTTTGCCGCTGGCACTGCCGGGAATGCTGACCGGCGCCATCGTTGGCATGGCGCGGGCCTTGGGCGAAACTGCACCGCTGCTGATGATCGGCATGGTCGCCTTTATCGTCGATATTCCCACCAAAATCACCGACGCGGCCACGTCTTTGCCGGTGCAGATATTCCTGTGGGCCGACAGCCCCGAACGCGCGTTTCTGGAAAAGACCTCGGCGGCGATTATCGTGCTGATCACCCTGCTGGTCGCCATGAACCTTGTGGCCATCATCCTGCGCAAAAAATTCGAACGACGGTTCTAGGAGAGTATTGTGAGCAAACCCCCCATTATCACCGCCCGCGACGTTAACGTGTTTTACGGGCAGAAACAGGCCCTGAACGGCATCACGCTGGATATTCCGCGCAACAAGGTGACCTCGCTGATCGGCCCGTCGGGCTGTGGCAAAACCACGTTTCTGCGCAGTATCAACCGCATGAACGATCTGGTCGATATCTGCCGCGTAACCGGTGAAATCAAGATCGAGGGCAAGGATATCTATGACAAGGATGTGGACGTGGTGGAACTGCGCGCCCATGTGGGTATGGTGTTTCAAAAACCCAACCCGTTTCCCAAATCGATCTATGACAATGTGATCTACGGCCCGAAAATCCACGGGCAAATCAAATCGAAAGCCGATGCGCAGGAAATTGTCGAGCAAAGCCTGCGCCGTGCCGGTCTGTGGGACGAGGTCAAGGACCGCCTGCACGAATCGGGCACCGGCCTGTCGGGCGGGCAGCAACAGCGCCTGTGCATCGCGCGCGCCATCGCCGTTAGCCCCGCCGTTATCCTGATGGACGAACCGGCCTCGGCGCTGGACCCGATTGCGACGGCGGTGATTGAGGAACTGATTGACGAATTGCGCAAGAAATATACCATCATCATCGTGACCCATTCGATGCAGCAGGCGGCGCGGGTCTCGCAACGCACCGCGTTTTTTCATATGGGTGATCTGGTCGAAAGCGGGGCCACCAAGGAATTGTTCACCAGCCCGCAGGATGAACGCACGCAGAATTATATCTCGGGAAGGATCGGGTAAATGGAACATATCCACATCGCCAGCCGGTTTGACAAAGACGCCAGGCGCATCGAAGGGCTGCTGGTCACCATGGCCGAACTGGTCGAGCGGCAGCTTCAGGACGCGACCCGCGCGCTTCAGATCAACGACACCGAATTGTCGCAAAAGGTCAATCAGGGTGATCACGAGATCAACAAGCTGGAGGCGCGCATCGACGAATTATCCGTGCGCCTGATTGCGCTGCGCCAACCCATGGCCGAGGACCTGCGCCGCGTGGTTTCCACGCTCAAGGTGTCCAGCAATCTTGAACGGATCGGTGACTATGCCAAAACCATGGCGTGGCGTATTCCGGTGCTGGCCCAGACCGATTCGGTAAAATCGGCCAACAAAACCATTGCCCGCATGTCCGATCTGGTGCTGTCGATGCTGCGCGATGTGATGCGCGCCTATGTCGAACAGGACTTGTCGCTGGCCGATTCAGCGCGTGAACGGGATGCCGATGTTGACCAGTTGAACAACGCGCTGTTTCGTGAAAGCCTGACCTATATGATGGAAAATCCGCGCAACATAGAGGCCAGCACCCACCTGTTGTTTATTGCCAAAAACCTTGAACGGGCCGGTGATCGGGTCACCAACATTGCCGAACAGGTCAGTTTTCTGGTAACCGGAGAGATATTCGAAGAAGGACAGGATTAACCCATGGGCGACAAACTGGCACCGACGATTCTGGTGGTAGAGGACGAACCGGCACAGATGGAATTGCTGGCCTATAACCTGCAACGCGAAGGGTATAACGTGGTGCGTGCCGAAAACGGCGAGGACGCGTTGCTGCTGGCCGCCGAAACCGGGCCGGACCTGATGCTGCTGGACTGGATGCTGCCCAATATCTCGGGGATAGAGGTCTGTCGGCAGATCAAGCGCAAAAAGGCGACCAGCCACATTCCGATTATCATGCTGACCGCGCGCGGCGAAGAAGACGACAAGGTGCGCGGGCTGGATATCGGCGCGGATGACTATATCGTCAAACCCTATTCGGTAAACGAGCTGATGGCGCGGGTGCGCGTTACCCTGCGCCGTTCCCGGCCCGGCAGTGTGACGCGCGAATTGCGCCATGGCGATATCGTGGTGGACACGGTCAAGCACAAGGTGGTGCGGGGCGATAAAAAGATCAAGCTCGGCCCGACCGAGTACCGCCTGCTGCTGACCCTGATCGAACATCCCGGCCGCGTGTGGTCGCGCGAACAGTTGCTGGACCGGATTTGGGGCTCGGATATTTTTGTCGAGACCCGCACCGTGGATGTGCATGTGGGGCGGCTGCGCAAGGCGCTCGATATTCCGGGCAGCGATGACCCGCTGCGCACCGTGCGCGGCTTTGGCTATGCGCTGGAATAGCGGCTAAGTGGCAAGGTCGGGGGAAAAGGCGCCATAGCCGAACATGTCAAAATCCTGCCCGTAGCAGGTGGCGGCAAGGGTGTCGATTTCCGCGTCATGGATTTCGGACAGGGTAAACACAAACGGCGCGGGCGGTTCGGGAGCGGGCAGCTCGGTGCCCCATTGGTCCAGCCGGTTTTGCAAATACATTAGCCCAAGACGCAGGTCCGGCTCGGCAAAATGCAGCAGGTCGGGAAAGATTTCGCGATATTGCGCAACAAAATACGCCTGTTGCTGCCATTTGCCATCCTGACGAATGTCGGTTTCACCTTTCAGGTTGGCGGCGACAAAGGTCAGGAATTGCTTGAAGGCCACGCGGTGCTGCGCCACCCCGTACCCCTGCGCTTTTAGGGTGTGCCTGTCGGGCGGCTCCAGCCATTCGGGGCGGGGCAGGGCAAGGGCATAGCGTTCAATCAGGGTTTCGCGGATCGCCAGATAGCTGCCCGGCCCTACGTCGAAAATCTTGCGCATGAACCCGTCATAGGCTCGTTCAAGCGGATGGCGGGTAACGCAAAACGCCACCGGATGCGCGCGGGTTTGGCACCATTCCTGTAACCGGTCCTCCCCGAACCCGTCATCATACCCGTCAAAGCCGTTGATCCAGTTGTCGATCAGATGCGACGGCGCGCCCGGAACCGGTGCAAAGGCCAGCGGAGCATGGTTGCAAAACCGGATGCGCGACAGCGGGGTGCCGGTTTCCCTGATCTGCATGTCGGGGGGGGCCTCGGGCAGGTTCAGGGCCTGCCTGACCTCGTCATAATTCAGAATTTTTTCGGCCAGCGAACCGGGGTTCTGGCGCTTGATCGGTTGTTCCAGCGCGTCTTTGGGCGGGCAATTGCCGATAAACGCGGCCATGCGATTCAGCGCGTCGATATCGGCCAACTGGTCATAGTCGATCTCGAAAAACCGCTGTCCGGTTCGGGTCAGGGCATCGGTGATGCGGGTGTAATAGGCCTCCAACCCGTCCAGATACTGCCGGTACTGGCGCAGGTTAAAACTGATCCGCGCCGGTTTGCGGTCGGATTCATGGTGAATCAGCCATTGGTTGGTTTTGCGGGCGATATTCAGCGACACAAAAGAATCGACCGGATTGCGCCGCAGGATGATTTTGGCGCAAGACCGGTCCTGCAAGGTGGCCTCTATCATCGAATCGATATGGTCGCCAAAAATCCGGTAGCCATGGATGATATCGGGTTGCTGTTGCCGGATTGCTGCCAGCAAATCGGGCGGATTTTTGTCGCGCTCGGCCCGGGTCATGCCCATATATTCCTGCCGGTCCGAGGCCCCGATAAACCCTTTGTTGAACAGCTCTCCGTGGCAATGCACCCCGTCATACTGGTTGATCAGCCGTTCAAGCAGGTTGGAGCCGCTGCGCATGGTGGCGAATATGGCAAAACTGTTAAAGGCGGTTTCGGGCATGGGGTTACTCGGCCATGGGGCGCGGGCGGGCATCAAGGCTGGTGCCCGGCAACAGGTGCGGTTTCTTGATATCGATATCCAGCTTCATGCCGTTATTCCTAAGCAGTTGCAGGTAATCTTCCAAGCCGTCATGGGGCAGAAATTCCGGTAATTCCCTTGGCTGGTGGCTTAGGTCGGGGCGAATGTCGGCAATCACCATTTCCAGCACCTGCGCCGGATTGGCCAGCGCATCGGCCAGCGAAACCAGATGCACCTGCGCCCTGGCATTGGCCAGATCCTTGCGCCGACGGTTTTCAGAGGCCACATAGGCCTGAACCCGACTGCGGATCTCGGCCGGTTCGGTGATGTTTTCACGCATCATTTCAAGCACCCATGTCGATTGAATATGGATGATATGCGCGTTGGGATCATCGGCGATGAATTGCGCAATGTGCCGGTTGCCGCTGGAATGGAACCGGAACGCGGTTTTGTTATGCCGGTTGTTCCACAGGAAACTGATCAGAAACCCGATCGGGTTATAGTCGCGAATTTTGGCGCTGTTGCTTTGGTTGCCGGTATGCACCTTGTCCCCGTGGGCGAAATTCACGCCGGTTTTACCGTACAGGTGCCCGTGCAGGGGAATGTGGGTCTGACCCTCGAACCATTGGCCGATGCGCGCGAAAATCCGGTCAAATCCTTCCAGCACCAGATAGGGGCGCGCGGTAGAGCGCTTGGAGGGTTTGGGCGCGCAGCTTTGCATGACCAGCCCCGCCCGCCCGATGGTGCGGCGGCTTTCGGATTGGGTAATCATGGCGTGAAAGGCCTCTCGTTTGTCGTGCGAACGGGGGCCGGGCGCATAGTCGGGGGCCAGCAGCTTTTCATAAAGCTTGTCGGCACCGGGCCAGATTTTGCGCACGAAATAGCCGCTAAGGTGCCCGAGATAGCGCAGGTGGTCGTCATAAAACACCATCGGCTTGCCCTGAAAATCGAACCGGTTGAAGGTCAGCGAGCGCGAAACGATTTTCCGGCTGTGCTTGCGCGCGGTGGTCTGGAAATAGGATTCGTCGGGAATCCAGCTTTTGGCAAAGAACCGGTCATATTCGGGGCGCTGCGGGTCATCAAGAATGGCCAGCAGGGTTTGGCGGGTCAACGCCCACCACTGAGAGCCGATATGGGGCACCAGCCCGTCAGGGATTTTGCGGCTGTATTTCAGCTTGCGTTGCAACTCGACAAAAGCGTCGAAGCGGCGGCGCTGTCTGGTCCATGAAAACGGGAAATAGAGGGTAAAGCGCTCGGCCTCCAAGCCGCCCTTGATCCAGTTCGCCCCGCCCGCAAGGGTCGATTCGATAAAATCGGTATCGGCGTATTTTTCAAGAAACTGCTGAAACTCGGTGATCGGCCTTGTCGGCAGGCAAGAGCCGCTAAGCTGCACCACATGGGTAATGTCGGGATGGGCATCCAGCAAATGGCGGGCGGTGGCAAGCTGCGCCTGCACCAATGAAAACTCGCCCCATTCGCAGGAACGGCGCGGGGCAAAATCCAGATGGTCCAGATCGCCCAGCGCGGTTTTGAACGGAGCCAGCTCGGTGTCGGATACCTTGGCGTCCACATGCACGGCAACCCGGCAACCCGCTGCCAGCAAACGCCGGGCCAGTTGCTCGGCCCGATCCAGATTGGCATGTACCAACAGGGATATCCCGATGCTCATGCCCAGCCCCCGATGGAAATCAGCCCGAGGTTTTCCAATTGTTGCCAGCCGGTGTAGCGGGTGGATTGTTCGGTGAACAATTCGTGGTGCGCCTGATCGTTTTCCAGATAGGCGGCGTATTCGATACTGTCGGCATAATGCTGTTTGCGCTTGCGTTCCTCGGCGGCGCGATTGGCAAAATCGGGCAGGAACTTGGTGTGCAGCAGGCACCCGCTTATCCGCTCTCCGCCCAGTTCTTCATAGGTCAGGTTCAGGCCACGCGGCATCAGCATGTGGGTTGACGACACATAGGTATAGCCCCAGCGCCACTTGACCAGCGGAATTTTGTTCAGCGCTGGCGCATCGCGCGGACTATCGGAAAAATAGACCCGCTGGCGCGGCCCGCCCTGTATCCACAAATTGCCCATGCGCCCGTCTTTGGCCTGTATATAATTGCCCGAGTCAAAATGGGTCAGGGTTTTGAACGGGTTTTGGCCCGGCCGGTAATCCAGTTCCTGATTGGTGGCACCGGGGTACATATCCAGCAGCATTGCCGGAAAACTGGTGGCCGAACAGGCGTCCAGCCAGTCGGTCAGGGCGCGCAGGGGCCGGTCATCCACATGCGGGTAGACGAAAAATTCATCGCAATCCACCGTCAGGCACCAACGGCCAACCCCGAATTTGGTCAGCAGATAGTTCATCCAGTCCACACCGAATTTGGAGCGCTTATAGCTGGCCGAGCTATGCCAGAGCGACACATCGGGTTGCTTTTTCAGGTAATCCCAACTGCCGTCGCTGGAATCATTATCGACAATGAAAAAATGCGTCGCGCCAAGCCGGCGATAGTATTTCAGGAAATAGGGCAGGCGGTGGCGTTCGTTGCGCAGGGTCGAAAAAACGAAAATACCGTGCGGGTCGGTTGCATCCTTGCCAAGGCGAATCTGTTGCAGGTCATGGCGGGCGTGCCATGCGCGTAACTGCCATTTCTTGCGTACCAGCCGCATGATGTATTTGCGGTACAAACTCATGTTTTTTCAACCAAACAGCCAGAAGCAGCCGAACCTATGGCCCGCAGTCTACAGGATTTTTTCAATCGTGGAAAAGTGTTTTTCCCATCCGAGTAAATCAGGCGACAGTTCCGGCAGGGGTTTGTTGTCTTTCGGGTCGAAATCAAGAATCGCGTCGCGCCATGCGGCGGGGTTGTTCGGGTCAAGATAGGTCGGGATATCGCGCGCGATTTCCCGAAAGCAGGGCAGATCGGAGGCGAGCACCGGAATGCCCGTCTGGATCGCCTCGATCAGCGGATAGCCAAAGCCCTCGGCAAAGGTCGGGAACAGCAGCGCGCCGGCCTGCGCCAGCAATGCGGCAAGGGCCGCGTCATCCATGTTGCCATGTTCGATAACCGCGCGGGGGTGCTGGTCAAGTCGGGCAAAAACCGCCTCGTTTTGCCAGCCCCGACGCCCGACAATGTGCAAGGTAGGCATTTGGTCGTCGGGCAGGGCTTGGGCAAGCATTTCCCAGACATCCAGCAGCAGCGCATGGTTTTTGCGCGGCTCGATCGTGCCCAGAACCACAAATTGCGCCGGAACGCGGGCCTGCGCGCGCGGCACCGGTGGCAGCGGGTCGACGCCCAGCAACGCCACGGTTTTTGCTACCTCTATCCCCTGTTTATCCAGCCAGAACGCCGTGCGATTCCGGGTGTCGGTCGAGTTGCAAACCAGCCTGTCACAAGCGCGCGCGGTCTGGTACAATTCGGCCTCGAAGCGGGTGGCGATATCGGGGCGGGTATATTGTGGATAGTCCAGCGGGATCACGTCATGGATCATCGCCACCCGCCGTGTCGCCCCGCGCATCTGTTCCCACAATCCGGCATGACGGTTCGAATGGCCGACATTGAGATAGCTAAACCCGTCGGGCAGGTTACGCCCCAGCATACGCCCCAGGCCCGGCAGCCGCGCCATACAGGTGCAGGTGCGGCGAATGTCGGATTCGGCGCGCTTGACCTGTGGGTGTTTTTTGCGACTAAACAGCCGCGCGACCAGATCGGGGCGGCCAAATTCGGCGGTGCCGAACAGCGCCGGACGCAGCGCGGCCATCGCATCACGATCCAGCAGCGCATAGCCCTGAAAAATGCGGGTCAGAAACCGGACAGGGCGCGGGCTGGCCAGAAAGTGGTCGATATAGGCGCGTTCGACGCGGTCAATGCCGGTGGGCACCGGATAGGGCGCCCGCGAAACCGTGCGGCTGATATCCAGCAATACCGGCGTCATAAACGGCTATTCGGCGGCGTGGCGCACGCCGGTGACCGTATCCAGAAATCCGCGAAGCTCGTCATGCAATTCCTCTCGGCCAAGGCCAAAAGCGACCGTCGCCTGAAGATATCCGGCTTTGGAGCCACAATCAAACCGTTGTCCGGCAAAGTTATAGCCATAAACCCCGTCGGTCTCGATCTGGGCCGATATGGCATCGGTCAACTGCACCTCTCCACCGGCACCGGTGGGCAGGCGGCGCAGGGTCTGGAAAATTGCGGGCCTAAGAATATAGCGCCCGATTACTGCCATGTTGGACGGAGCATCCTCGGCTTTGGGTTTTTCAACCATCCCCTTAACCTCGATTACCCGTCCGTCTTTCTGGCCCGGGTCAATCACCCCGTAGCTGGAGGTCTGTTTGCGCGGCACCTTCATCACCGCCACCATATTGCCGCCGGTTTCGGCATAGGCATCGACCATCTGCTTCAGGCAGCCGACCTTGCCCGCGATCACATCATCGGGCAGCAATACCGCAAAGGGTTCGTTCGGGGCAACCAGCCGGCGGGCGCAATAGACCGCGTGGCCCAGACCGCGCGCCTCGCGCTGGCGAATATAGGCAATGGCGCCGCTGTCCATATCGGTACGGCGCAATTCGCGCAGCAGATCGGTTTTGCCCTTCAGGCGCAGGCTTTTTTCCAGTTCGGGGGCGCTGTCGAAATAATCCTCCAGCGCGCCTTTACCGCGCGCGGTCACAAAGATAAATTCCTTGATTCCGGCCTCGCGGGCCTCGTCAATGGCGTACTGGATCAGCGGGCGGTCAACCAGAGTCATGATCTCTTTCGGGATCGACTTGGTCGCCGGTAAAAATCGTGTCCCCAGTCCGGCAACCGGAAAAATGGCCTTTGTTACTCTTTTTCTCATCCGTTCCACCTTCGCTGGTTTTCACGCCAGAATAATTTCCAAACCCTAACAAAAACAGTCGCTATTTCTGTTAGCGGCGAAATCATGCCAAAGCGATGATTTCGTGCCGGTCGAGCCCGTTGATATCGGGGATTTGAGGCGGAAATGTGGCCGCCTTTTCATCGGTTTGCGCCAGAATGATAAAGTCGACCGGTCGAATGGTGGATAACCTTTTGGATTCGTTTAAAATACGTTGCTTGAATCCGACCCGTCGGAATAGCGGATCAAAGCGCGCTGCCTTGCCAAATTGCCCGCCTTCGTGCAGCCAGAACCCGTTTTCCGAGAACCGTACCTGCATGTATCGGGCCGAGAGATGCAGAATCAGTGCAGTGACCATGATGTTACGCTCCGACAGCGCTGCGGCGGTTTCGGTTAACCAGCGCCTGTCCTTGGGGCGTCCGGCCAGCAGCACATGGGTTTGCGGGTGGTCAGGCAGGGTTGCAGGCGTTGGGTCAAGGGTGGGGGGGCGCGAAACCGGCGGGGCAACGGTCAGGCCTGCGCCCGCGGCCAGCCCTTCGTCAAGGGTTCCAAGCATGCGATGCAGGTGGGCCGGTTCGAACAGACCGGCCAGCAATTGCGATTCAAGCCGGTTCCGGTGCAGGGTGCGAAAGGCGGTGATCTGGGCATCGACCTGCGCGGGCTGCCCGTGTTTTTTGCAAAAATACGCCTTGCTCTGGCCAATCAGAAACAGGGTGGTCGGTACGCGGTTGCGCGTGCGGTGCGGCCCGGCGGCAAAGCCGTGATGCACCTGCGCAAGCGGGGTAATTGCCAGTTTCCAGCCCGCTTGGGACAGGCGCAATGACAGATCGGAATCGTCCAGATAGTAGGCAAATACCGGATCGAACCCGCCCACGGATTCAAGCGCCGAGGCGCGAAAGGCGCAGTTGGTGCCGATCATTACCGGTGCGCGGGCGGGGGTGGGCGCAAACACGGTGGGCCGGTCGATATCGACCGGATAGGCATTGCCGTAAACATCGGTTTCGACCGCCCCCCATTGCGGGCTGATTCCGTTGCGCCCCCGGGTAAACCCGCCGGTGCCGCCGACCTCGGGGGTTGCGAACGG
>JALXER010000261.1 GCA_027069385.1 Paracoccaceae bacterium | reverse complement strand
CGCGATATCCGGCCCCGGCGACAGGTTCAGCAGCGCGGCGGCAATCAGGAAGGTTGTCCAATGAAGCAGGGTATAGTCAAACATGTCAGTCGATTCCCTTATTCATGAACTCCGCCGAAACCTCGCGAATAATTTGATCGTAATGGGGCAATGTTTCCACGACAAAGTTTTTTGCCGCATCCAGTATTTCCGGTACTACATTATTCATGCTCAACTCAGTAGTTGCATGGTCTCCAAGCTTCCACAGCATTTGTTTGTCCAAGTGCTGAAAGCCCTTTTTGATCTCGAGCTTAATACTCGTTCTATCCTTGCCCAGCGCCTCCAGTTCTTTGCTGTCACGGATCCTTTTAAAAAGCACTTTTCGGAAATCGCTGCTAACTTCGTCCTTTGGGTCTTGATCCATACAATAGGTGATCCGGATTTCATCAAGCACAGTACTGCGATAAATCTCTAGCAATAACAGGCTTTTACTTTTAACCCATTTCCCGTTTCCGCAGGTCGTTAAGGGGATATCGCCCCACGCATCCACCCTAAATCGCCGCACTCTTTTTGTGCTGGTGTCCTTGACAATCTGCGACCCAATGCATTTGTTAACGCTCTCGGCAAAGTGCTCTTCTGCATCAGCAACTGACCCGATGATATCACCCAAGATATTTGGCTTAAGCCGCATCAGTTCATCTAGCGCCTCACGATGCTTTGCCCAAAGCTGTTTGGCCACGTCCTCAATCTCAGCATTGCCCACGTGATGCCTCCTCATCATTTCGATATACGCGCCCAATAGATCCGCGCTTTTACCTGAAAACCCAGCCAATTTGGCATCATCTTGCAGACGATCAATAAGCGTCGCCATTGCCATCGGTTGCCACGACTTAAGATCTTTGGTCTTTTTCGGTTTGTTGCCCCGCTTGGTCAAAAACACAAATTTGTGGTCCCATTTTTTGGAAGGGTAGGTTTCCAAAACAATACTGTGGTACCTTGTCAATTGATCTTCGCTTTCAGATGCGTTCACCTTTAATTCAATCACCACGACCAACCCCTTTCCCTGCGCTGCGGGGATTTCGATCAACAGGTCGATGTTTTGCCATTCGCGCCGGACTTGTACATTTGACAACTCCATCAGGTGCAAATCCAACTTGGACAAGGACGCGGCGCTGCCGCCAAGTTGCTTTACAACCAGTTCCAAAAAACCTTTCAACAGGGTGGTCCCGAACCCGTGCGGGCGGTTTGGGTCTAGAATATAGGACAGATAATTCGAATGCCGGATTTCTTGACTAACCATGCCAATAGCTTCGAACGGGCAAAACACGTCTACCAGACTTTCGAGTTTACGAAAATCCGTCGCCCCGCGACCAACGAACAGATCCTCGAATTTATCGATCATATCCATTGTCATCTAATGCGCCTCGGCCCAGTTGTTGCCTATGCCGGCATCAACCACCAAAGGCACGTTGATTTTGACGGCGGGTTCGGACGCGTTTTCCATGATTTTGCGCACGGTTGCGATGGTTTGGTCTATCGCGGCGTCTTCGACCTCGAAAATCAGTTCGTCATGCACTTGCAGCAGCATTTGAGCGGGCAGACCATTTATCGCGTCGGGCATGCGCACCATGGCGCGGCGGATGATATCGGCGGCGGTGCCCTGAATGGGCGCGTTGATCGCGGCGCGCTTGGCAAAGCCGGCATGCGGGCCTTTGGCGGTGATATTGGGCGTGTGGATACGCCGCCCGAACAGCGTTTGCACATAGCCCTTTTCCTTGGCAAAGGCGACGGTGGCATCCATGTATTCACGAATGCCCGGAAACCGTTCGAAATAGCGGTCGATAAAGCCCTGCGCCTCGGCCCGCGGAATGCGCAGGTTGCGCGCCAGACCAAAGCCGGAGATGCCATAGATCACCCCGAAATTGATCGCCTTGGCCTGACGGCGAATGTCGGGCGTCATGTCCTCTATCGGCACATTGAACATCTCGGATGCGGTCATCGCGTGGATATCCTGCCCGTCCCTGAACGCCTGTTTCAGGCTGTCGATATCGGCGATATGGGCCAGAATGCGCAGCTCTATCTGGGAATAATCGAGGCTGACCAGCTTGCAACCCTCGCGCGCCACAAAGGCCTCGCGAATGCGGCGGCCCTCCTCGGTGCGCACGGGGATATTTTGCAGATTCGGGTCGGTCGAGGCCAGCCGCCCCGTGGTCGCCCCCGAAATCACATAAGATGTATGCACCCGCCCCGTATCGGGGTTGATGTGGTCTTGCAGCGCGTCGGTATAGGTGCTTTTGAGCTTGGCCATGGCGCGCCAGTCCAGCACGCGGGCGGGCAGGTCGTGGCCCTCGGCGGCCAGATCCTCCAACACGTCGGCACCGGTGGCATAGGCCCCGGTTTTGCCCTTTTTGCCGCCCGCAAGCGCCATTTCGTCAAACAGGATTTCACCAAGCTGTTTGGGCGAGGCCACGTTGAATTTGCGCCCCGCCAGTTGCTGAATCTCGTCCTCCAGCGCTGCCATTTTCTGGGCGAAATTGTTGGACATGGCCAAAAGATGCTGACGGTCAACCTTGATACCGGCCATTTCCATCATAGCCAGAACCGGCACCAGCGGGCGTTCCAGCGTTTCATAGACCGTGGTCATGCCGTCGGCCACAAGGCGCGGTTTCAGCACCTGCCACAGGCGCAGGGTGATATCGGCATCCTCGGCCGCATAGGGCGCGGCATCGGCAATCGGCACCTGATCAAAGGTGATCATTGATTTGCCCGTACCCAGCAAGCCCTTGATCGGAATGGGTTTATGGTGCAAATACCGGTCCGACAGTTCATCCATGCCATGCCGATGCACCCCGCCATTCAGCGCATAAGACAGCAGCATCGTATCATCGATCGGCGCGACATCCACACCATAACGGCGCAGGATTTTCATATCATACTTCATGTTCTGCCCGATTTTAAGGATCGAAGCATCCTCCAGCATCGGTTTCAGCATTGCCAGCGCTGCATCAACGCCAAGCTGCCCGGGCGCGCGTTCGATCCCGCCCAGCAGATCACCGGTGCCCGACACATGCGCCAGCGGAATATAGCACGCCTGCCCCGGTTCCACGCACAGGCTGACACCCACCAGATCGACCAGCATTTCGTTCAGGCCGGTGGTTTCGGTATCCATCGCCACCCAGCCGCGCGCATAGGCGCGGTCGATCCATGTTTGCAACTCGTCAAGGGTTGAAACCGTCTGGTACTTGTCCGGATCAATCGGCAGGTCCACGGCCGGATTCGGCGCGGTTGCTTTCTGGGGCTGTGCTTCGGCAATTTCGGGCGCCTTGGCCCCCAGCTTGGTGGCCAGACGGTTTGTCAGGGTGCGAAATTCCATTTTCGCGGTAAAAGCCAGCAGCGTGTCGGGGTCTGGCTCTACCACGTCCAGCGTGTCAAACGCGGGCAGGTCAGGCACGTCGGTGCGCAACGTCACCAGTTCCAGCGACATGCGAATCTGGTCGGCCTTTTCGATCAGCGTCTGGCGACGCTTGGGCTGTTTGATTTCATCGGCCCGCGCCAGCAAGGTTTCGATATCGCCGTATTCGTTGATCAGCAGCGCCGCCGTTTTAATGCCGATCCCCGGAGCGCCCGGAATATTGTCAACGCTGTCCCCAGCCAGCGCCTGCACATCAATCACCCGATCAGGGCCAACACCGAATTTCGCCTCGACCTCCTCTACCCCGATCCGACGGTTTTTCATCGCGTCGAGCATTTCGACCCCGCCGCCAACCAGTTGCATCAGGTCCTTGTCGCTGGATATCACCGTAACCCGCGCACCCGCATCGCGCGCCTGCACGGCATAGGTGGCGATAATGTCGTCGGCCTCGAACCCCTCTACCTCTATGCAGGGCAGACTAAAGGCGCGGGTAGCGTCGCGGATAATCGGGAATTGCGGCACTAGATCTTCGGGCGCGGGTGGGCGGTTGGCCTTGTAATCGCCGTAAATGTCATTGCGAAAGGTCTTGCCCTTGGCATCAAATATCACCGCGACATGGGTCGGGGCGTCGGGGCCGTTATTATCCTCGACCATCTTGTAGATCATGTTGCAAAACCCCGCGACCGCGCCCACGGGCAGGCCGTCGGATTTACGCGTCAGCGGTGGCAGCGCATGAAAAGCACGAAAGATAAACCCCGAACCGTCGATCAGATGCAGATGGTGCCCCTTGCCAAATGCCATCTACTTTTTCAGCACGAAACGCTTGTCGCAATAGTTGCATTCGACCCAGCCGGTATCGTCGGGGATGGTCAGCCAGACGCGCGGATGTTCACCGCCGCCATCGCAACAGACCTGCTTTTTTTCGGTTTCGACGGTTTCGGGGGCTTCTATGACCATGACCATTTTCCTATCGGTTTGCACACCAGCAACCTGCCACGGATTCGCCCGACCCTCAAGAGGCAGCGGATTGATTTATCGGGTACGCCGCTCCATACTGACGCCATGCGTATGCTTGTGATCCTGTTGATAGCCCTGTTGCCCGCCGGTTCCGCCATGGCGCAGCGCCTTGGCATGTCGATTACCGAATCCAGCATGGGGGATTATGACGCGGACGTGAATCAGGCCCTGCGCGCCGGAATCGAGTTCGCCTCGCTGACCGTGTTCTGGGACGAGGCCGAGCAGAACGGCACCTATGCCGCCGACCCCGATTGGCCGGCAATTGCCAACAGCTATTACCCGGGCAAAGGTCTGGGGCTGGTGCTGTCGCTGCCGGTTATCGACACCGTAACCGACCGGCGCCCCGAAAATCTGCGCGCCCTGCCCTTTGATGACCCGCAAGTTCTGGCGCGTTTTGAACCCTATCTGCGCGCGGTGCTGGAGCGGTTACAAGATACCGATCTTGTGGCGATTTCCATTGGCAACGAGGTTGACGGGGTGCTGCAAACGGCGCAGGAATGGCAGGAATTTGCCCGTTTTTTCGCGGGTGCGCGATTGCGGGTCAAGGCGCTGCGCCCGCAAACGCCGGTCGGGTTTACCACCACTTGGGGCGGCATGCAGGGGCCATATGCGCTGGCGGCCAATGCGGCCAGTGACGCGCTGTTTATCAACTATTACCCGCTGGATGCGGGCTATCATGTGATTGCACCGACGGATATCTCGAACCAGTTGGACCGGATGATCGCGCTGGCCGGTGACAAACCGGTTTTCCTGACCGAGACCGGCTATCCCTCGGGGGGGTGCGGATCAAGCGAGGCGATGCAAAAGGAATATCTGCAACAGCTATTTGCCGCGCTGGAAAGCCGCCGCGCAGAAATCCCGTTGGTCGAGCTGGTCTGGCTGCATGATGTCGGGGACCAGGCCACCGATTATTACGGGCAGTATTACGGCGAAAGCAACCCGTGCTTTCTAAGCTATCTGCGCACCTTGGGCCTGCGCAGCTTTGACAACCACGACAAACCGGCGTTTGAATGGCTGGTTAACCGCTAAACAACATCGGCCCAAGTGGCCTTCCGGCCAGAATATGCACATGCAGATGCGGCACATCCTGCACCCCGTTGCGCCCCGCGTTGGAAATCAGGCGATAGCCCGCGTCGCCTGCACCGATCAGCGCCACGACCTTGCCCAGCGTGCGGTTGAAATCGACAATTTCCGCGTCGCTGGCTGCCTCGGCAAAATGGGCGTAATTCACATACGGGCCTTTGGGGATAACCAGCACATGATCGGGGGCCAGCGGGTTGATATCGCGAAAGGCCAGCGAATGGTCCGTTTCCACGACCGTAGAATTGGGGATCTCGCCGCGCAGAATCTTGGCAAAAATGTTGTTTTCGTCATAGGTATAGGCCATTTATCCCCTCTCGAATTTGTCTTGCTTCTTATTTTACCGGTTCTGAAGCAGGTTTTCCTGTTCAAAAAGAACCTTCAGGTCGGCTTCGGGTCGGGCGCCGATATGGCTGATGATTTCACCCGCCGCAACGTTGCCCATGCGCCCGCAGGTCAACGGGTCGCGATTTGTGATCACGCCGTAAAAGAACCCCGAGGCGAACAGATCACCGGCACCGGTTACGTCCTCGATATGCACCGCCGTGGCCTCGGCGTGGAACTCTTCCCCTCCGGTCCAGACATAGGCCCCTTTGGCCCCGACCGTGCAGGCCACGGTCTCGATCTCGGCGGCGGCAAGGCGCAGGGCGATGGTCAGATCGTCGGTTTCGTACATGGCGCAAAGTTCGTGTTCATTGCAGAACAGCAGGTCAACATCGTTGCGGATCATCTCGCGAAACGCATCGCGATGCCGTTCAACGCAAAACGGGTCTGACAGCGTCAGCGACACCTTGCCCCCTGCCCCCTTGCACGCCTCGATCGCCTTGGCAAAGGCGGCGTGGCTGTCGGGACCGTCAAAACGATACCCCTCCAGATATATCCAGTCCGCATCGGCCATTTGTGCCACATCGATATCGTCGGGTGTCAAAAATTCGGACACCCCCAGATAGGTATTCATAGAGCGTTCATGATCGGCACTGACCATCACCATGCAGCGCCCGGTTTCGGCCGGATGGTCGGCCGGAGCCAGCGGGGTATCAAAATCGGCCCCCTGCGCGCGCAGGTCATGGGCAAAAATATGGCCAAGCTGATCATCCTTGACCTTGCCAACATAGGCGGTTTTCGCGCCCAGTGACGCCAGCCCCGCAATGGTATTGGCCGCCGACCCGCCCGAAATCTCGGTCGAGGGGCCGGTTTTGGCATACAGATCGGCGGCCCGATCCAGATCGATCAGGGTCATTACCCCCTTGGTAATGCCGTTTTCGGCCAGAAAGGAATCCTCGACATGGCTAAGTACGTCAACGACCGAATTGCCGATACCGACAACCTGATATTTCTTGCTCATAGGTTTTTGTCCTCTGACTCGCAGAATTCCGCGATGATGCAATTGGTGCAAACCGGCTTGCGCGCTTTGCAGATGTAGCGGCCGTGCAGGATCAGCCAGTGATGGGCGTGGTGCTGGTATTCGACCGGAATGTTGTCCTCTATGGCGCGTTCGACCGCAACCACGTCTTTGCCCACCGCGATGCCGGTACGATTGCCCACCCGAAAGATATGCGTATCCACCGCCTGCGCCGGATGGCCAAACCACATGTTCAACACCACATTCGCGGTTTTTCGCCCCACCCCGGGCAAAGAAACTAGCGCCGCACGGCTGGAGGGCACCTGACCGCCATAGTCCTCAACCAAAATCCGGCTGGTTTTGATCACGTTCCTCGCCTTCTGGCGAAACAATCCGATGGTTTTGATATGCTCGATCAGACCTTCCTCGCCCAGATCCAGCATCTTTTGCGGCGTGTCGGCGATGGCAAACAAGGCCTTGGTCGCCGCGTTCACCCCTTTGTCGGTCGCCTGCGCCGACAGGGCAACGGCCACCACAAGAGTAAACAGGTTGGTATGGTCCAACTCGCCTTTGGGCTCCGGCTCGCTATCGCGAAACCGGTCAAAAATCTGCCGCAGGGCCATATATCCAAGCTGTTTTACCATAGGGTCAATTGACACAGGTTCGGGGCGTTAGGCAAGTAGATTACGCATGTTCAGGGTGCTTTGCCGCAGGTTGACGGGCGGTCGCGCGGTCCGGCGTGCGGATAATGCGAAATTACCCGGGCTTTGGCTGATTCCCTTGGCCAAAGGGGCGGTTTGCCAGCGCGACATGGGCGGATTTGGCGCACCTTTGCCCGCGCCATTCGCCCGAAATTTCCGGGGCTTCAGGTAATCCGGCACGCGGGATAAAGCCCCGACTCCCCTTATAACCAACTGTTTTAATTGCTACTTATTGGTTCTTACCGCCCCATCACCCCAATCATCCCCCATCTGGATAGGCAATTCCTTGCGCATGGATTTTTATTGCCTTTTTTCTGGCAAACTCCTGTGAAAGACCTACATATTATATGGTATCGGGGCATTCTTGCCTCGGCAAAATTGGAGAAGAGGCTTACAAAATGGCAATTCTTAAATCTTCTGCTGTGGTTCTGATGGCCGCAGGTCTTGGGCTGGCGGGGTGTACCGACCCCAACGGCAATGCAGATAACACCGGCACGGGCGCACTGGTTGGTGCCGGCGTCGGTGCGGTTCTGGGGCGCGCCATTGGCGGCAACGGGCGCGGGGCGGTCGTTGGTGGCCTGATCGGCGCCGGACTGGGTGCTGCCGTGGGTGAAAACCTTGACCGGCAAGAGGCGGCCTTGCGCCGTGATCTGGGCGGTTCGGGTGTTTCGATTGTAAATACCGGCGACCAGTTGATTGTAACCCTGCCCGAGGCAATCACCTTTCCGGTTGACAGTGCGAACCTGAAACCGTCGTTTATTTCCTCGCTGCACGCGCTGGCCAACAACCTGCAGCAATACCCGAATTCACGGATCGAGATTGTCGGGCATACCGATTCGACCGGTAACCCGGGGTATAACCAGCGGCTGTCCGAACGCCGCGCCGGAGCGGTAAGCTCGGTGCTGGTGAATGCCGGTATCCAGCGCAACCGCCTGACGGTCTATGGCCAGGGTGAGGGCAACCCGATTGCCTCCAACGCGACAGCGGCCGGTCGTCAGCAAAACCGGCGGGTGGAAATCTTTATTATTCCGCGCTAAGCGCCTGGCACATTAAAAAAGGCCCGATCAAGCGATCGGGCCTTTTTCATGAACAGGTGTAATGGGTTAGTGCAGCTTGGCACCAACATCCTTGATCGCGGCATCGATCAAGCCATTCGCATCTTTCGCGGCCATATTGGCAGCCATGACATCGCTGGCAGCTGCGATTGCCACGTTGACGGCCTTGACCTTAACCTCACGAACCGCCGCGTCACGGGCCGATTCAATCTGGTCCTCGGCAGCTTTCAGGCGACGTTCGATCACCGCTTTCAGGTCTTCCTTGGCTACTTTGGCGGCCAGTTCGGACTCTTCTTTGGCCTGAGCCACAATCGCGGCAGACTGCTCGGCAACCTCTTTGCGCTTGCGTTCGAAAGACACCAGAACCGACTTTGCTTCTTCCTGAAGGGCGCGAGCCTCGTCGATTTCGTTACGGATATCCGCCGCGCGATCATCCAACTTTTTGCCAACCATTTTCGGCACACCAAGGTATAACAGCACCCCGACAAACAGCAGAAAGGAAACCGTCACAACAAAATTGGTGTTGTTCAGATTGAACCCCGAACCGCTGGCATAGGCCGGTGCAGCCAGGGTAATTGCAAGACCGCTCAACAATAGTTTTTTCATGGTCTAGCCTTTCATCCGCTTGGCAACCGCTGCCGCAACCGCCGCGTCATCCGCCGCCGCCGGAAGCAATGCCGTCAGGATTTCACCGGCAGTGCTGGTGGCAACCTCTTTGACATTTTCTAGCGCATTGGCAGAAATTTCAGCAATCGCCTTTTCGGATTCAGCAGATTTTGCGGCGATTTCGGCGTCGGCCTTGGCAATTGCCTTGTCCAGATCCTTCTGGATTTCGGCCTTGGTCTCGGCGGCGATTCGTTGAGCCTCGGCGCGGGCTTCGGCCAATGCGGTCTCATAGGCCGCTTCGGCTTCTTGCGCCTGGGATTTAAAGTCTTCCGCCTGCGACAGGTAATCGCTGATGACATTGTGACGTTCCTGCAGGACCGAGGCGATCCGCGGCAGGGCAACGCGCGCTATGATGAAATAGATCGCCAACAGCGCCACCACCATCCAGAAAATCTGGTTGGGGAACGCGCTGAATTCAAGCTGGGGCATGCCCTCATAGCTTGCAACGTGGTGAACCACTTCGCCGGTTGTTTCAGATGCCATTGCATCCTCCAAAAGCTTTCAGGTGGTCAAAGCCCCCTGATTGAACATTCGGCGACCCGAACCCCGGGCCGCCCGATCAACACAGCTTACTTTGCGTACATCAACAGCAAAGCAACCAGGAACGAGAAGATCCCCAGCGCTTCGGAAAACGCGATACCGATGAACATGGTTGCGGTCTGGCCACCGGCGGCGGCAGGGTTGCGCAAGGCACCCGACAGATAGTTACCCACAACGTGGCCCACACCGATAGCCGCGCCGCCCATGCCAGTACATGCAAGACCGGCACCGATCAGTGCGCCCATTTCTACGAGATTGCCTTCGACTGCCATTTGATTTCTCCTTGTTAAGAATGGCTGGAATTGAGTTCTACTTAGTGCCCCGGATGCAACGCATCGTTAAGGTATACACAAGTCAGAATAGTGAAAACGTATGCCTGAATGACCACCACGAGCATTTCAAGCCCGTAAACCGCCATGATCGCCACAATCGGCGCAACCGCCCCGACGCCAAGCGCGCCGGCAAATCCGGCAAACACCTTGACCACCGCGTGACCGGCCATCATGTTGCCGCCCAAACGAATGGAGTGGCTGACCGGGCGCACGAAATAAGAGATAATTTCGATGATCGCCAGAATGGGCCGCAAGGCCAGCGGAGCTTCGGTAATCCAGAAGATTTTCAGGAATTTGCCGCCGTTTCTGACAAAACCCAGAATGGTAACCGACAGGAAAACCGCAATGGCCAGCACCCCGGTCACCGCAATATGCGAGGTCACGGTAAAGCTGTAGGGCAGCAGCCCCAGCACGTTTGCAAACAGAATGAACATGAACAGCGTCATGATATACGGAAAGAATTTCAAGCCTTCTTCGCCGGTGATATCGACAATCATATTGCGCACGAAGGTATAGATCATCTCGGCGACCGACTGGGTACGGCTGGGAACCACGGCGCGCCCGCGCGTGCCCATCACGAACAACAGCGCGATACAGGCCACGGCAATGCCCAGCCACAAGGTCACGTTGGTCGGCGTGTACCAGGCCAGATCTTTCATCACGTCGTTGATGTCGGTGTGCCCCGCTCCGAACAGCGGCTTAACGACAAACTGATCCATCGGATGGATATTGAATGCCGAGACTTCTTCTGCACCTGATGCCACGTTTTCACCCTTACGTTAATCGACGTCCTGACCGTCGCTTTTTTCCTTCAAGGCTTGCGCCTCATTCTTCTTTTGAAAGGTCTGGGCGGTTTGCATCATCACGCGCACCCCCGCACCAAACCCCAGCAATGTAAATATGACAACAAACAAGGGTTGCATCCCCGTCACGCTGTCCAGACCCAGCCCGATCGCCACACCGATGACCATCCCGACCGTCAATTCAATCACCATCTGCCAGGCCTGACTGGCAGCGGTGTATTTCTTGCCTGTTTTGGGCGTGCGGGTCGGGGCCTTGCGGGCCGCCTTGATCCGCGCGTCCAGTACTTCGAGCCGGTCAGGATCAGGTGAATCGTTCAATTTACCCTCCGAATCCAAATGACAAGGCTGTCTGCACCCCAACGGGCATTTGGGCGGACAATATGGCGGCGACGCAGGGGTGTCAAGCATTTTGGATCGCGACAAACGGTTTGCTAACCTATTGATATTACATGCAAATTTATGGCATGCGACATGCTGGCACAGATATTTTCCGAATTTCTTTTGGCGCGGCCAATCGCAAAGCTAAACCTTTTGGTTGACTGTTCAAGCGGGCAGATGATAGTCAACCATATGGTTGATGATATGTATTCCGGGCTGGATTTGGTTTTTTCTGCTTTGGCCGATCCTACCCGCCGCCTTATCCTTGCACAGTTGCTTTCGGCCGATCTGAGCGTCAAACAGGTGGCGCAGGCCCATGATATGAGCCTTGCCGCGATTTCCAAACACTTACAAATTCTGACCCGCGCCGGCATGGTGCGCCAGATCAAACGGGGGCGCGAAAAGCTCTGCCAGCTTGAACCCGATTCACTGCGCGGGGTATCCATGTGGATAGAGGGGTTCGGGGCCTTTTCCCAGTCGGAATTCGACAGCATCGAAACTGCCATTTCAGCCCTTGGTCTGGCCCCCGATCATACCGCCTGACGCAGGATTTCGGTAACCAGCACCTGCACCACATTATCACCCATCACCTTTTTGGCGGCCCCGTTCAGCGCGTTGCGCAGGTCGGACATTTTCTCGCCCGAGGTGAACACCCCCTCGAAACCGCCGGTATTGGCATGCCGGAACAGCACCTCCAGAAACTCGTCGCGCAGCTTGGGCTGCCGGTCATAGACCAGCGGCGTTGCGCCCGCGACGACCTCTAACGACAAAGACAGGACCATCAGCGACACGACCTTGTCCTCGTTCACGATGGGCACGATGATCTGGCGTTGCAGGGCCACATACTCGTTGGCGGCCACGTCCCCTTCTTCGCCGGTGGCACCTTCGCCCTCGGCAACGGGGGCTTCGGCACCGGCTTCGGCGTGCGTGTTTTCGTCACCCTCGGGCGCTTCGCCGGGTACACAATGTGCGTCGTCGGGCGGGCATTCGGCGGGTGGCGCGGGTTGGCGCAGCATCACACCGGCCGCGCCACCCCCGACCAGCCCCAACAGCATCAGGATCACGGGAATCAGTTTTTTCACGTCAACCTCCTGTTAAAACGGGGCCAGAACTTCGAGAATTTGCTGACCATAGCGCGGTTGCTGCATATCGGTGATCATACCCCGCCCGCCGTAAATAATTCGTGCACCCGCCATTTTATCGTATTCGATGGTGTTTTGCCGCGAGATATCCTCGGGGCGGATGATGCCGGCAACCTGCAAATCCCGTAATTCATAATTCACCCGCACCTCCTGGGTTCCGCGCACCACCAGATGGCCGTTTGGCAGCACTTCTACCACGGTCGCGGCAATGCGCAGCATGATCTGTTCATTACGGTTAATAGTGCCGGTGCCGGTGGTATTTGAGGCCGAGTTGATTCCGATCGCCGGGTCAAGATTGCCATCGCCCACCACATTGTGTTCGATACGGTCGGTCAGGCCCAGCAGTTCGGATATCGCCATCGATTCCCCCGCGCCGCGCGACCGGCTGGAGGTATTTTGCAATTTGGCCTGATCGTTGATGTCGATCACCACGGTCAGAATGTCGCCCATCCGCGCCGCGCGACGGTCGCCAAACAGCGATGTCGGCCCCGAGCGCCAAAGCGACCCCTGTTCATAAAACGCGCGACGCGGAGTCGGAGCAGCGGCCGAAGTCGCCTCTCGCAAGGCTGCCAATTCGGCCTGTCCGCCCCCGATCGGGGTCAGCTCGGGCGCGCGCCCGACATCGTTCAGCCGGTTCAGACAGCCACCAAGCAGCAGCGCACAGGCGATCAGTAAAACAGTTCTTCTCATATTCCGACCTCTATGGCGCCGCTTTCGGTAACGCGGCCAAAAATGATTGTTCTTGAATCCAGATTCATCACCCGCACCGTTTCGCCAATACCGGCCCGCGCCAGCACCCGCCCTTCAGAGGTGATTTGCAGCGCGCCACGATGAAAGATCAGGGTCACCAGCTGGTTACGCTCCAGAATGGCGGGGCTGCCCAGATCGGTGATCATGACCGGACGCCCCGGATAGATATTGACCCGCGCTTCCTGCCCCAGCACCTCGGCCAGCGCGGCAAACGCACCGCTGGTGGTCTGGTTATCCAGTTGGACCATTTCCGGCGTAATGATGGTTTGCGCCCGAATGGCCTGACGTGCCACCACGGTTTGCGCGCCCGCCGACACAGCGACAACCAGTAGCCATATGGAAAGCAGAACCCGCATCAGCGGATCTGCGTGGTTGCGCCAAGCATCTGGTCGGCGGCGGTAATAACCTTGGCATTCAGCTCATAGCCGCGCTGCGCCTCGATCAACTCGGTGATTTCGCGCACCGCGTCCACGCTGGAGCTTTCCAGATAGCCCTGTCGCAGGGTGCCGCGGCCGTCTTCGCCCGCAACACCGACCTGCGCGGCCCCCGAGGCAGCGGTTTCAAGGTAAAGATTGTCACCCGCCGCTTCCAGCCCCGCTTCGTTGGTGAACATCGCAAGGGTGATCTGGCCCAGAAGCTGCGCATCGACCTGATCGTCAAAATAGGCGTAAACCTCGCCTTCGGCATCGATACTGACCGAGCGCGTGCCGTCCGGAATGGTGATATCGGGCACCACCGCATAGCCATCGGCGGTTACGACCTGCCCTTCGGCGGTAATTTTCAGCGCGCCGTCGCGGGTAAAGGCGGATTGGCCCGATGGCAGGGCCAGTTCGATATAGCCCTTGCCCTCGATGGCGACATCCAGATCACCGCCGGTCGCCTTTAGCGCCCCCTGTTCGATGTTCATGGTCACCGCCGAGGGGCGTACCCCCATGCCCAGTTGCACCCCGACCGGCAGAATGGCCCCGGTGGCCGAGTTCACCTCTCCGGCGGCGCGCAGTTGCGCATAGTGCAGGTCGGCAAATTCGGCCCGTCGGGCGTTATAGGCGGTGGTGTTCATATTGGCGAGGTTGTTAGAGATCACCTCGACCCGCATTTGCTGGGCGTCCATGCCGGTAGCGGCGATTTTCAGGGCGTTCATATCGGTTCCTTTCTAGGCGCGTTGGCCAAGGGTTCGGGTGACATTGCGGATGCGTTCATGTTCGTTATCCAGAAACTTTTGCCCCAATTCATAAGAGCGCTGCACCTGGATCATCCGGGCGATTTCGGTAATCGGGTTGACGTTGGATTCTTCGATAAAGCCTTGCAGAATGTGCGGATTTTCCACCGGTAGCGGTTCGGTATCGGGGTTGAACAGGGTGCCGCCCTGCCGCAGCATCGCGGTTTCATTCTCGACCCGATACAGGCCGATTTGCGCCAGCGGGCGACCGTTGGCCGACAGGGTACCGTCGGTGGCAACCACCACGCGCCCCGCATCGGGGGGCACAAAAACCGGCGCGCCGCCCTGATCAAGCAGGCGATACCCGTCAAGGTTAACCACCTCGCTTTGGGCGTTGCGGGCAAAGGCACCGGCGCGGGTCAGGCGCGGACCATCGGGGGTTTCGACCATGAAATATCCCTCGCCCTGAATGGCAAGGTCAAACGAATTGCCGGTCGGGGCAAGGGTGCCTTGGGTATTGTCGGAAAAACGGGCGCGGGCATCGGTCATGGCCACGCCGCCGCCCTCAGCCGGCAGGGGTTCGAGCATCTCGGCAAAGACCACGCCCTCGCGCCGATAACCGGTGGTCGCCAGATTGGCGACGTTGTTGGCGACGGTCTGCATTTCCTTCCACAGGCCCGACTGGCGGGTCAGTGCGACATATCCGGCGGTATCCATAACCTGCCTCCTATTAGTTGCCCGCGATTCGGGCGATAATCTGGTCGTTGAAAAAGCTGACCAAAAGCTGCCCCGAATAGGAC
>JALXER010000260.1 GCA_027069385.1 Paracoccaceae bacterium | reverse complement strand
GGATAGAGGTAAACGCCGATACCCTGTCGCTGGAGGTGATGCGCTCGGTGATTGCGGGGCCGGAACACTATCTGGGGCAGCCCCAGACGCTGGCGTTGATGCAACGCGATTATATCTACCCCGAGATCGGCGACCGCAGCACCCCCAAAGAATGGGAAGAGCTGCAAAAGCCGCAGATGGTGGCCAAAGCCATCGCCGCGAAACGCCGTATTCTGAACCACCCCGCCCCGCCGCTGATCCCGCCCGAGATCGACGCGGACCTGCGCGCGCGCTTCAACATCCTGCTGGACTCCGTCTAAAACCCCGCTTCGGCCAGTTTGCGGATGCGCACCAGTACCGATGCGGCGGTTTCGGTGTCGAGCGCAGCATGAAACAGCGCCGACGCCTCGGCCTGCAGGGCGGGAAACTGGCGCGCCAGCCGGTAAAACCCGTCATAGGCCCACGCCCGCACGAATTTGTTGTCGCTGTTCAGGTTGCGGCGCACGAATGCCTGTGTCTGTGCCAGACGCGCGGCGGGTACGGGCAGAAAGGCCATGGATTGCAGCAGGTGCAGGGTGGATTCCCAGTTGCTCATCCGGTCGGCCTGCCGGTAAATCAGGTCGGCCATATCGGGTGACAACGCGGCCCCCGCTTCCAGATGGTGTTTGAGCAACCAGGTGGCGCCGCGTTGCAGGGGCGGCTGGTCCAGCATGTCGATCAGGCTTTGTGCAAAGCCCGAATCCCGACAGAACCGGTCATATATCGCACCGATATCGGCGCTTGATTTCTGGTCCCAAGCGGCGATTTCACCGCGCAAGGTTTTATGCATCGGCCTTCCCCTTTCGGGCGGCGATTTTGCGGATGGTTGGCGCATAGGTGCGGCTGACCGGCAAGCTCCGCCCGTCGGTCAGCGTAACCGTCAAACTGCTACCCTGCCGCTGCACGCCGCCAAGCGCCGCCGCGGCAATCCAGTGCGAGCGGTGGATCTGATAGCCGTCCAGATTGGCCAGTTCATCGAGCGCATCGCCAAAACGCATCAGGATAAGGGTGGTGCCCTTGCTGGTGGTTGCCTCTACATAGTGGTCCTGCATCGACAGGGAAACCAGATCGCGGCCTAGCTCGGCGGGCAGACGATCAAGAAACGGCACCGGCGCGGGGGCGGCCCTGCCGCCGGTCTGGCCCAGACGGGTGCGCACGCGGTAAATCATCGTCGAGCCGATCAGCAGATAAACAAAGGTTATGTTGAAAACCAGCGTCGCGTTCAGGCTGCCACCGCGCATCAGCACATGCACCCACCAGATGGCCAGAAAGGTCGGGACCAGCGCCAACAGCATCGCCAGCGCGCTGCGCCCGACCATGGGCCAGTTGTCCAGCCGCGGGTGGCGCAGCACAAAGGCCAGCGCCGCAATCAGAAACGCCCAGCCCGACCCGATATTCAAAAACCAGTACAGCGCGCGTTGCCAGAATGCCATGGGATAGGTCTGGAACGGGCCGGTAACGGTAAAGACCAGCACCACCAGCCCGCAGGCCAAAGCCTGCTCGCGCCAGTACCATGCGCGCAATTGCGATGTCGTTCGCGTGATGCCGATGTCGTTCACGAATAAATGCCTGCATTTCGCGTAACCGCGCTTGTGTGGCACGGTCGGGTGATTGAAACCCATTGGTATTCCAGCAACGAATGAAAGGGAATATCAAATGTTGATCACAATTATCAAAGGGGCGCCGCTTTGGGTCTGGGGTCTTTTGGCGCTGCTGTTATGGGTCGGGCTTCGGGCGACGCAGCAACGCACGGCGTCGGTGGTGCCGCTTTACCTGCTGCCTTTGATGGGGTTTTTGTCGGTGAACTCGGTTCGGGGGCTGCCGGCGGGCGCAAGCATCTTTGTCGTATTTGCAGCCGCTTATGCGCTGGGCGCGATGGCGGGATACTGGCGGCAGGGCGCGGTGATCGTGTCCAAGTCGGACGGGCGGGTAACCCTGCGCGGAGAATGGCTGACGCTGGTGCTGGTCATGATCCTGTTCTGGATGAATTTCGGCACCACGGTGGCCAGGTTCATGTATCCGGCGCTGTACGGCTCGGGCGGGTTTCACACGGGCTTTGCCATGGTGGCAGGGCTGGCGGCGGGGGCGCTGCTGGGGCGCAGCCTGCGGGTTTTGCGCACCCCCTCGACGTAAACCTGCAAGCAGGGCTTCCCCTTTGATAAAATCTTGGCTAGGCTGCGGCACGACAAGATTTCTGGGAGGAAACACATATGAAACGCACACTATTGCTGGCTGCCACAACGGCAGCCTTTACCCTTGGTCTGGGCGCCGAGGCATTTGCCACCGAATGGAACGTATCCCTGTGGGGCAAACGCCGCGCCTTTACCGAACATGTAGAGCGGCTGGCCGAACTGGTATCGGAACGCACCAACGGCGAATTTACCCTGAACATTTCCTATGGTGGCCTGTCCAAGAACAAGGAAAACCTTGACGGGATCTCTATCGGAGCCTTTGAAATGGCGCAATTCTGTGCCGGATATCACGCCGATAAAAACCCCAGCATTACCGTGTTGGAGCTGCCCTTCCTTGGCGTGCAGGATCTGGACCAAGAGGTAGAGGTCTCTATGGCGGTGTACCACCACCCCGCTGTGATTGCCGATCTGGCCCGCTGGAATGCCACGCTGCTGATGCCCTCGCCGTTGCCGCAATACAATATCGCCGGTAAAGGTAATGCGCCGCGCACGCTGGCCGATTTCGACGGGCTGGCCGTGCGGGCTACCGGCGGGGTTGGTCGTGCCTTGGCCGCGCTGGGTGCCGTGCCCACATCGATGTCCGCGACCGAGGTTCGTCAGGCCATGGATAGCGGTGTTGTAACCGCGGTTGCCTTTGCGCCGCATGCGCATATGGCCTATGGCACTATCGAGAACGCCACATGGTGGACCACCAACCTGAACCCCGGCACGGTGAACTGTCCGGTTGTGGTCAACACCGACGCGCTGGACGCCCTGTCCGATACCGAACGCGAGGCGCTGCTTGGCTCGGTTGATGAGGCGTTGCAACACTATGTCGATAACTACAACAACAACACCATGGCCGCATGGGGCCCGGCGCTGGACGAGCGCGGCATAGAGCGTATCACCTATACCGATGAAGAACTGGCCGCCTTCCGCGAGGCCGTCGCCGCGCCTGCCGCCGCGGCGTGGATCGAGGACATGAACGGTCGCGGCCTGCCCGCGCAAGAGCTGTACGATCTGGTGCTCTCGACCCTCGGCAACTAGACCAACCGCCAGCCCGTTTGCGCGGGCTGGCCGACCTGTGGGGGTGGCATGTCGGGCAATTCCAACGTTTTAACCGATGATTCATGGCTAAGCCGGGCCGATCAGGGCTTGTTCCGGCTTGAAAGCGCGCTGGCGCTGATTGGCGGGCTGGCGGCGTTTTCACTGATGATACTGGCGGTGATCTCGGTGGGGGGGCGCAATGCGTTTAACCATCCGCTGCCCGGCTATGTGGACTGGATCGAGCAGATCATGCCGCTGATCGCCTTTATCGGTATTTCCTATACCCAGCGTCTGGGCGGGCATATCCGCATGGATATCGTAATCGGGCACATGCGGGGGCGGCCGCTCTGGGCGATGGAGTTCATCACCACGCTGGTCAAGCTGGCGCTGATGCTGCTGCTGGTCTGGGGCACATGGGCGCATTTCCAACGGGCCTTTGATTTTAATGCGCCGCTCTGGAGCCGTGATTCGACCATGGATATCAATATCCCGCTTTGGCCTGCAAAACTGCTGGTGCCGGTGTCGTTTGGCGTGCTGGCGCTGCGTTTTGCCTTGCAGTTATGGGGCTATGCCCGCGCCTTCCGCACCAATGCCAGCCACCCCGTTGCCGTGCCCCTGATCGAGGACGCCGCCACCATCGCCGCCAACGAAGCCGCCTCGGTTTCGGGCTTTAGCCAAGACGAGACCCTGATATGAGCTCTACCGAAATCGGCCTGATTGTCACCGGCGGCATGATGGTTTTTGTGTTGCTGGGCATGCGGGTGGCCTTTGCCACCGCGACCGCCGGTCTGGTCGGTCTGGTCTGGATTTTCTGGGCCAAAAAGGGCTATGACGCGGAACAGTTCATCTGGGCGCTGGGCGTGGCGGTGAAAACCGCCGGACAGGTGCCACATTCCAAAATCGCCAATCAGGCCCTGTCGCTGATTCCCACCTTTATCCTGATCGGGTTTCTGGCCTATTACGCCGGCCTGACCAAGGCCCTGTTCGAGGCTGCCAAACGTTGGTTTGGCTGGTTGCCCGGCGGTCTGGCCGTGTCAACCGTGTTTGCCACCGCCGGTTTTGCCGCCGTATCGGGGGCCAGCGTGGCCACCTCGGCGGTATTCGCGCGCATCGCCATCCCCGAGATGCTGGCCGAGGGCTATGACAAACGTTTTGCCGCCGGAGTCGTGGCTGCGGCGGGGACGCTGGCCTCGCTGATTCCACCCTCGGCCATTCTGGTGATCTATGCGATTATCGTCGAACAGGACGTGGGCAAGCTGCTGCTGGCCGGGTTTATTCCGGGCGCGTTTTCGGCGGTGATCTATGGGGCGCTGGTGATTACGCTGGCGCTAATGTTCAAGAATTTCGGCCCGCCGGTGCGCGGTTTTAGCTGGCGGCAGCGGTTTGAATCGCTGCCGCCAGCTAAAAC
>JALXER010000259.1:14118-15304 GCA_027069385.1 Paracoccaceae bacterium | reverse complement strand
TCATGAATGGCGGAGAAGAGACCCCCGAGGCGCACGAGGCGCGCTATGTCGCGCCCAGCCCCAAGGTGAAAACCTATGATCTTCAGCCGGAAATGTCCGCTGCCGAGGTGACCGACCGCTTTGTCGAGGCGATCAACAGTCAGGCCTATGACCTGATCATCGTCAACTATGCCAACCCCGATATGGTTGGCCATACCGGCGATCTGGATGCGGCCATCAAGGCTTGCGAGGCAGTGGATGCCGGGGTTGCAAAGGTGCTTGATGCGCTGGAAAAGGTCGGCGGCGCGATGATTGTAACGGCCGATCATGGCAATTGCGAGTTGATGAAAGACCCCGAAACCGGCGGGCCGCACACGGCGCACACGCTTAATCCGGTGCCGGTGGTGCTGTTCGGGGGGGGCAAGGGCGCGACCCTGCGCGAGGGGGGCAGCCTGTCGGATCTGGCCCCGAGCCTGCTTGACCTGCTGAACCTGCCCAAACCGCCCGAGATGACCGGCCACAGCCTGATCGTGCCAAAATGAAACGGCTGCTTGGCGCATTGCTGGGCCTGCTGCTGGCCTTTCCGGTGACGGCGCAGAACCAACATGCAAATGGCGAGAGCCTGCGGCTGGCCTCGGCGCAGATCGACGCGGCCATCGAAGGGCTGACCGCCGCCCGAAGCGCACAAAACCAGACCCGTGCGATTGCCGGAGCGATACAGGCGCTTGAATCTGCGCTGGCGGCGATGCGCAATGCCATGCGCGGTACCGGAATCCAGCAGGTGGCGCTGGAAAACCGGCTGGCCGAAAAAACCGCGCAGGTAGAGGAATTACTGGTGCTGTTGCAGCATTTGGGGGCCGCGTCGCCAGGGGCCATGGCCCTGCATCCCGACGGGCCGGTTTCGGCGGCGCGCGCCGCAATGATCCTGACCAGCGTTATGCCGCAAATCAATGACAGCGCCGCGCAGGTGCGCGCGCAGGTCGAAGAACTGAACCAGTTGGAAACACTGCATGCACAGGCGCTCGACAATATCGAAACCGCGCTGGCGGTGTTGCAGCGCAACCGTGCGGTGCTGCATGACGCCATCAAGGGGCGCGCCGAAATGCCCGATCTGCCGGCCAGTGACCTTGCACAACTGGACCGGCTGTTGCAGGCCTCGGACGATCTGGCCACGCTGGCCGACCTGATTGTGCAGACTCCGCTGGCG
>JALXER010000259.1:0-14108 GCA_027069385.1 Paracoccaceae bacterium | reverse complement strand
ACATTCGCCCTAAACCTAAAGATCATGGAAGGCAAAATCAAATAGAGGGTGACTGGCACAAAGGGCAAAAAATTATTTTAGTGGAAGATTTGGTTAATCAAGGAAAGAGTATTAAAGAAGCTATTGATTGTGCAGACTCCGCTGGAGAATGCGGCCCTTGCGCCGGTGGAGTTTCAAAGCCTGCGCGGCGCCTTGCCGCTGCCGGTTATCGGCACGATTCGGCGTCGATTCAATGAGCAAGATGCCGCCGGTCAGGAACAACCGGGCATTGTTGTGGCCGCACCACCCCTGTCGCTGGTCACCGCTCCGCAATCGGGCATTGTGCGCTTTGCGGGCGAGTTTCTGGACTATGGCCTTGTTATCATTATAGAACCCGCGCCGGAATACCTTGAAATCCTTGCCGGTTTCGGACAAATCTACGTGAACAAGGGCGATGAGCTTGCATCTGGCGACCCAATCGGGCTTCTTGGGGGGGAGGTGCCCGACTCTGCCGAGTTTTTAACCGAAATGTCATCGGCTTCGGGCGTGACGAATATTGAAACCCTCTATATAGAGGTAAGAGAACAGGGCGTACCGGTCGATCCAAGCGGCTGGTTTGCCGGTGTGACTGAACAAGGAAACTGAATTGATGAAAAAGAAATACTGGATGTCAGCCGTTGGCGGGGCTTTGGCCGGAGCGTTGATCAGCGCACAACTCGCGGTGCCCTTGATGGCACAAGAGACCCAAAACCAAGGTGGCCAAAGCGATGCCCAAAGCACCTATGAACAGCTTGACCTGTTCGGGGATATCTTCGAGCGCATCCGCAGCTCGTATGTGGAGGAGGTCGACGACAAGGAGCTGATCCGCCCTGCGATCAACGGTATGCTGGTTTCGCTTGACCCGCATTCCAGCTATATGCCCCCCGACCGCTATGAAGAAATGCAGTTCGATACCCGTGGCGAATTCGGCGGGCTTGGCATCGAGGTCACGCAAGAAGACGGCTGGATCAAGGTGGTCTCGCCCATCGACGACACGCCCGCGGACCGGGCCGGGATCGAGGCAGGGGATTTCATCAGCGCGGTAAACGGTGAACCGACCCTTGGCCTGACCATGGACGAGGCGCTGGACATGATGCGCGGGCCGGTTGGTTCGGAAATCACCGTAACCATCGTGCGCGATCTGGATCAGGAACCCTTTGACGTTACCATTGTTCGGGACATCATCAAGGTGGCCTCGGCGCGAGTGAAAACCATTAACAACACCGTGTTGATCCGGATCTCCAGCTTTAACGAGCAATCGACCCCCAATGTGGTTGACGGGATCAACAAGGCCATTGAAGAAGCGGGCGGGATTGAAAACCTGAACGGGTTCGTGCTGGATTTGCGCAACAATCCGGGCGGCCTGCTGACCGAGGCGATCAGCATTTCCGACATCTTCCTGAACGAGGGCGAAATCGTTTCGACCCGTGGCCGCCACGAGCGTGACTCGGGGCGGTATAACGCCACCGAGGGCGATATGGCCGAGGGTAAACCGCTTGTCGTGCTGATCAATGGCGGCTCTGCTTCGGCATCCGAGATTGTGGCGGGCGCGTTGCAGGATCATCACCGTGCAATCGTGGTGGGCACCCGTTCCTTCGGGAAAGGCTCGGTGCAGACCATCATGCCATTGTCGGGTAACGGGGCCATGCGCCTGACCACCTCGCGGTATTACACCCCGTCGGGGCGTTCTATCCAGGCGCTGGGTGTTGCGCCCGATGTGGTGGTGGAATATGTGCCGCCGGCTCCGGTTGACGAAAACGCCGATACCCCGCGTCCGCGCCGTCACGAGGCCGATCTGCGCGGCGCGCTGGCAAATGACTCGCTGACCGAGGACCAGCGTAAAAAGCTGGAGGAAGAGCAGGCCATGACCGAGGAAGCCGCAGCACTGCGCGCACAGGATAACCAGCTTTCCTATGCGGTTGACCTGATCGCCGGTCTGGCGGTGCTGGACAATAACTAACGCGTTTCGACTATTTAGGACATGGGTCAAAGCAAAGTCGAAACGCTGTAACCCAAACGGGGCGGCGCAGGTCGCCCCGCAACTATGGAACAAGGCAAGATGAACCAGTCCGAATATCTGGCGCTCCCCCATCGGCCCAATGCGGGGCTGATGGTGGTCAACCCCCGGGGCCGCGTCTTTGCCGGCCGCCGGATCGATTTCAAAAGCGACGCATGGCAGATGCCGCAGGGCGGGATCGACAAGGGCGAAACCCCGCGCGATGCGGCCCTGCGCGAATTGGTCGAAGAAACCGGAATCCGGCCCGATATGGTTACCGTATCAGCCGAATCGCGCCATTGGCACGCTTATGATTTCCCTTATGAATTGGGGCGAAAACTGTGGAAAGGGCGCTATCGCGGCCAGAAGCAACGCTGGTTCCGGCTGGATTTTCTGGGCGACGATGACCAGATCAACATCGCCACCGACCACCCCGAATTCGAAACCTGGTGCTGGATGGATGCGGGCGAGCTGCTCGACAAGGTGATCCCGTTCAAACGCGATATATACCGCAAGGTATTTGCCGAGTTGCTGGGCTGATCAGGGCAACACGGCCGAAACGTCATCGATTTTGGCCGCGGAAAGCGGGATTTCTGCCCCGTTGCTTAGTGCTACAAAATAGCGGCTGCCGGTTTTAACTACCTTACGGATATGCTTTTTGGCCACCCAGTGCGAGCGGTGAATCTTGATCCCCGTATCGACCGGCATCATCCCGATGGCTTCGTTCAGGGCCAACCGGTGCAAATGCTCGCCCTTTTTGGTTGTGATCAGCACATAATGGTCCTGGGCGGAAACCGACAGGATTTCATCGCGTTTTTCCACCGGCAGCAACAGCATCAGCGCGTTATGCTCCACCGAACGTTTATAGATCAGAATGTTGGTTTTGGTGATGCTGTAATAGGTGATCAGCACCGTAGCCATGGCATACAGGAACAGCCCGATCATCCAGTCGGTTAGAAACGGTTTTTGCGGAAAGGTAGAGGCATAGGGCCAAAACAGCCGGATGCTCTCTACCACCATCAAAGAGGCCACCAGCACATAAACCGGGGTGATCACCCAAAAGCTAAGGTTCTTCCAGACGTGGAACGCCCCGACAATCGTCCAGCACAGGGTGCCCGAAACGATGGCAATAACCATGCACACGATCCAGAACAGCCAGGTGGAAATAAGCATCTGGTCATTTGCAGTGTTAAACCCGCCGGTAACCGCCAGAACGCCGAAAATCCCGAAAAAGGCAAACAGGAATTCGATGGCCATGATGCTGATCAGGGCGATTTGCCAACTTGCCTCAAGACTGTCCTTGAAACTGGCGGTGCGTTCGCGGTCAAACTTTTGATACAGCGTCTCCAGTCGCGTATGGGCCTTGTTGTTTTGCCGAACAAGAAAGCCGTCCAACGCTTTGAAAGCGCTGATGATTTTCAGTTGAATTGTGGTCAGGATTGTCAAGGTGTCGCACGGTAAAATAGGGTTGCGGCACAATACACGAGTCATCCATTAATTTAAATGAATTTTTTGCAAAACGCAAAAAATCTTTACAGTGACAACCCGGATGCCCGTGCCAGTGGAAAGAACGTGCCGGCTGACCAGACGCCAAACCAGTCTTGCCCGTCGATTAGGTGCGTAACGCCCAGTTCCACCAGCCGGTAAAAGCTCTTGCGGTCGATCAGGGCTTCCAGATTGGTGCGCACCAGCACATAGGGTGAGGGCGTATCGGCCTGAAACTGCACGCGGATCGGGTGGTCGGCGTCGGCGCGCACCACGTCGTCGGTCTGGGTGGTAAAGGTCAGAATCTGGTCTTTGCCCTGACCGGTAACCTCGAAATCGACCGCGACAAACGGGGCGTCCTCTACCGTGATGCCGACCTTTTCGACCGGCGTTACCAGAAAATAGTCGTCGCCATCGCGCCGCAGGATGTTGGCAAACAGCTTGACCAGCGGTTTGCGGCCAATCGGCGTGCCCATGTAAAACCAGGTGCCATCGCGCGCGATGCGCATGTCCATCTCGCCGCAGTAATCGGGGTTCCAAAGGTGAACCGGTGCGGGCCCGCGTGATTTGATCTGGCGTGCCGCCTTGATCAGACTATCGGCGTTGACGGGATTTTGATCGGGTTTTTCCATCAATTTGCCCCTTTGGTGGCGAAAAACTGCGCTTAGACTAGCAGCATTGCTAGACGAATCCAGCACAGGCGTTAAACTAGGGGGAAATATTTGAAAGGAAAGAGTTAATGAGCGACGCAACCGGCCCGGCCATAGAGCAGATCAAAGCGGTTACCGCACAACTGGCCGAAGCCAAAAAAATGATTGCGCGCAAGGTGATCGGGCAAAATGCCGTGGTTGACCAGACCCTGATAACCGTGCTTTGCGGCGGGCATGGCCTGCTGGTTGGCGTGCCGGGGCTGGCCAAAACCCTGCTGGTTGAAGCGCTGGGAACCGTGCTGGGCTTGCAAGGCAACCGCGTGCAGTTTACCCCCGACCTGATGCCCGCTGATATTCTGGGTTCCGAGGTGCTGGAAACCGCTGACGACGGCACGCGCTCTTTCCGGTTTATCAGGGGGCCGGTGTTTTGCCAGTTGCTGATGGGCGACGAGATCAACCGTGCCAGCCCGCGCACCCAGTCCGCCTTGCTTCAGGCCATGCAGGAACATCATGTCACCGTGGCGGGCCAACGCGTTGACCTGCCCGAGCCCTTTCATGTGCTTGCCACCCAGAACCCGATCGAGCAAGAGGGCACCTATCCCTTGCCCGAAGCGCAGCTTGACCGGTTCTTGATGCAGATCGATGTGGATTACCCCGACCGCGACGATGAACGCGCGATTATTCTGGCCACCACGGGCGTGCAGGACAGCAGCATCGAACCGGTTTTTGATGCGCAAAGCCTGATCGCCGCCCAGCAGCTTATCCGCCGGATGCCGGTGGGGGACAGCATTGTCGATATGATCCTGAACCTTGTGCGCTCGGCCCGCCCGAACGAGGAGGGCGCAACCGATCTGGTCAACAAGGCGGTGATCTGGGGGCCGGGGCCGCGTGCCGCGCAGGCCCTGATGCTGGCGGTGCGGGCGCGCGCGCTGATTACCGGCCGTCTGGCCCCCTCGGCCGAGGATGTGGCAGCGCTGGCCCATCCGGTGCTGATCCACCGTATGGCGCTGGGGTTTGCCGCGCGGGCCGAGGATATCAACCTGCACGAAGTCATCGCCGATCTGGTGGAACGCGCCACCAACCGGGCCGCCGCCGCGTGAGCCTGAACAGCCAACATCTCCGCGATCGTGCGCAGGTTCTGGCCGGTGCCCTGCCGCCGGTTCTGGCCTATGCCGAACGACTGGCGGCCAGCGTTGCCATAGGGGTGCACGGGCGCAAACGGGCCGGCAGCGGCGAGAGCTTCTGGCAATATCGCCACGCCATGCCCGGCGATAGCGCCGCCAATATCGACTGGCGGCGTTCGGCGCAGGGGGATGCGCTGTTCATCCGTGAACACGAATGGGAAGCGGCGCAAAGCGTGGCCTTTTGGTGCGATGCCTCGCAATCGATGGACTATGCCGGTAAAAAGGGTGTCGAGACCAAGGCGGCGCGCGCGCAGGTGCTGACGCTGGCACTGGCAAGCCTGCTGGTAAAAGGCGGCGAGCGGGTGGCGTTGCTCGAAACCCGCGCCGGGCGGCCGGGCACCGGCGAAACCAAATTGCAGCAAATGGCGCTGTCTCTGGCCGAGGCCGACGCGGGCGACGATTACGGCAGCCTGCCGTTGCCCGACCAGCGCGTGTTTGGCCACCGGATATTCATTTCCGATTTCATGGGGCCGGAAGACGCCATTTTTCCGGCGCTGTCGGCGCATGGCAATGCGGGCGGCGAGGGCTGCATCCTGCATGTGCTGGACCCGACCGAGGAAAGTTTTCCCTTTGACGGGCGTATCATTTTCGAAAGCATGTCGGGCGCGGTCGATTTCGAAACCCGCCGCGCCAAGGCCCTGCGCGAGGCCTATCGCGACCGGCTGGAAGAACGCTCGGCCCGTCTGGCCGAATTTGCCCGTCGGGTGGGCTGGTATTACCTGCGCCATGATACGGCCAGTTCGGCGCGCGCGGCGTTGCTGTGGCTGTACATGGCGATAGAGGCGCGCTGATGATCGGTTTCCTGTTTCCCGCAATGCTGTTGGCGTTGATTATCCTGCCGGTGCTGTGGTGGATGCTGCGCGCCGTGCCGCCATCGCCCAGCCATCGGCGCTTTCCCGGTGTGCGGCTGCTGCTGGGGTTGAAAGACCCGGAAAGCACCCCCAAGAATACCCCGTGGTGGCTGTTGTTGCTGCGTCTGGCGGCGATCGGGGCGGCGATTGTTGCCTTTGCCGAACCGGTGCTGAACCCGCGCCCGACCACCGGCGGTTCGGGGCGGTTGCTGGTGCTGATGGATGCGGGCTGGGCCAGCGCGCAGGACTGGGACGCGCGCCAGCAACGCCTTTCAGAAATTCTGGCCGGTGCTACGCGCGACAACCGCAATGTGTCGGTGCGTCTGCTAAGCGATCCGTTGCCCGTTGACTCCGAACTGGCCTTTACCGCCGCGCAAGACTGGGTCGGGCTGGTGGCGGGGCTGCATCCCGCGCCCTTTGCGCCGGACCGTCAGGGGTTTGCGGCGTGGCTGGCCGCGCACCCGCAAGACCCGTTCGAGACTATCTGGATCAGTGACGGGCTGGGGCAGGGCGATGCGCTGTCCTCGGTGCTGCTGGAACAGGGGCCGGTCAGCGTGGTCGGGGCGCAAACCCCGCGCCTTGCGCTGCTGCCCGCGCAACTGTCCGAAGACGGGCTAAGCGTGCCGGTGCTGCGCGAACGCGCCGGACAGGCCCAACCGGTAACCCTGCTGGCCAACGGCCCGACGCCCGAGGGGTTTCAGGGGGTGCTTTGGCGTGCCGAAGCCGAGTTTGCCCCTGACGAGACCCGCATTGATGTGACGCTGGAGATGCCGCTGGAACTGCGCAACCGCATTGGGTCGATCACCGTGCTGGGGGTGCATTCGGCCGGTGCGGTGATGCTGGCCGATTCGGGGCTGCAACGGCGCAAGGTGGCGCTCTATTCGCCGCGCCGCATGGAGGAAGGGCCGCAACTGGTTTCCTCGCTGTTCTTTTTGCGCAAGGCGCTGGAACCCACCGCCGAAGTGATCGAGGCCGGTCTGGATGACCTGTTGCTGGCCGCGCCCGATGTGCTGGTCTTTGCCGATGTGGACCGCCTGTCGCCCGAGGAAACCGCGAAAGTGCTGGAATTTGTCCAGAATGGCGGCACCTTGCTGCGCTTTGCCGGGCCTCGGCTGGCGGCGGGCACCGGCCCGGGCATGGCCCCCGATCCGCTGTTGCCGGTGCCGTTGCGCGCCGGTGGCCGGACCCTTGGCGGCGCCATGACATGGACCACGCCCAAACGCCTGCGCCCCTTCCCCGAAACCAGCCCGTTTGCCGGTCTGCGCACCCCCGACGAGGTGGAAATCAGGGCGCAGGTTCTGGCCCAGCCCGGCCCCGATCTGCCCGAACATGTGATGGCCGCGCTAGAGGACGGCACGCCGCTGGTTACCGGTATGCGCATGGGGGCAGGGCGGATTATTCTGTTCCACGTTACCGCCAATGCCGAATGGTCCAGCCTGCCGCTGTCGGGCCTGTTCGTCGATATGCTGTCGCGCCTGTCGGTCAGCGCCGGTGGCGGCGCGGCCGAGGTAGACGATCTGCTGGGCCAGACATGGGCCCCGCGCGAGGTGCTGGACGGGTTCGGCGATTTGACCAGCGGTCAGGATCTGCCCTCGGTCGCCGGTGAAACGCTGGCTAATGGCCCGCGCGATGCCGCAACGCCGCCGGGGTATTACACCAGTCAGGAACGCGAGGTCGCCATCAACCTGCTGGCCCCCGATACGGTGCTGGAACCGCTGTCGGGGCTGGCAAGCGGCGTAACGCGCGACGGCTTTGGCGAGCAGGTGGAAACGCCGCTTAAACCGGTGCTGCTGGCGGTGGCGCTGCTGCTGCTTAGCCTCGATATTCTGGCGACGCTGTTTGTCTCGGGGCGTCTGGTTGGCGCCCGGGCGGCGGCGGGGATCATGGTGGCCGTGCTGGCCTATGGCGCGCAGGATGCCCGCGCGCAAGACGACCGCGCGCTGCTGGCCGCAAACAACGTGGTGCTGGCCTATGTGGTTACCGGTGACGAGCACGTCGACCTGATCAGCCGCGCCGGGCTGTACGGGCTTGCGGATACGCTAAAGCGGCGCACCTCGATCGAACCGATCGACCCGATGGCGATTGATCTGGAAACCGATGATATCTCGCTTGTTCCGTTCCTGTACTGGCCGATTACCGCGCAGCAGCCCGCGCTTAGCGCCGATGCGGTGGCCAAGGTCAACGCCTATATGCGCAATGGCGGCATGATCCTGTTTGATACCCGCGACGCGCAGCTTGGCGGCGGGTTCGGCGGTGGCTCGGCCAATGGCCTGATCCTGCAACGCATTGCCGCGCAACTGGAAATTCCGCCTTTGGCCCCGATTGAACAGGACCATGTGCTGACCCGCAGTTTTTACCTGTTAGAGGTTTTCCCCGGGCGCTGGCGTGACGGCACCCTGTGGGTAGAGGCCCCCACCAACCTGACCACCATCGAAGGCGCACCGTTTCGCAACCTGAATGACGGGGTAACGCCGGTGGTGATTGGTGGCAATGACTGGGCCGCGGCATGGGCGATTTCACCCAGTGGCAGGCCGGTCTATCCGGTTGGCCGCGGCGTTGACGGTGACCGCCAGCGCGAGATCGCCAAGCGTTTCGGCGTCAACCTGATCATGTATGTGATGACCGGCAACTATAAATCCGATCAGGTGCATGTGCCTGCCTTGCTCGAAAGGTTGGGCCAATGATGCAAACCACCATCACCTTTGCACCGATCATCCCGTTGCCGTTCATCCTCGGGCTGGGGGCGTTGGCGCTGGCGCTGCTGGTTTACGGGTTCTGGCGCGGCTTGCCGGGCTGGTTTTTTCGCACCATCGCGCTGGGGGCGCTGGTCGCGGCGCTGCTCAACCCCATGTGGCGCGAGGAAGACCGGCAGGGCCAGTCCGACGTGGCGATTATCGTGGTCGATGACAGTTCATCGCAGACCATATCCGACCGGCCCGCGCAGACCGCCAACGCGCTTGCGAAAATCACCGCAGCCATGCAGGATCTGGGCGGGTCGATCGATATCGAAACCGTCCATGTGGCCGATGCGGGGTCTGACGGCACCTTGCTGCTTGGTGCATTGGGCGAGGCCATGGGCCGGGTCTCGGCCTCGCGGCTGGCGGGGGCATTTCTGATTACCGACGGGCAGGCGCATGATGCCGATACCCTGGCGAATTTCCCCGCACCCGTGCATCAACTGCTTACCGGAGAGCCGCACGACTGGGACCGGCGCATGGTGATTGCTACCGCACCGGCATTCGGGATCGTCGGCGAAAGCGTCGAAATCGTGGTGCGCATCGAGGATCTGGGCGCGGTGCCCAATACCGGCGGTTCCGCGCAGGTGATCGCCTCTATTGACGGGGGGGAAGAACAGGTATTCACCCTGCCGCTGGACGAAGATATCCCCCTGACCCTGACCATTGACCACGGCGGGATCAACCTGCTCGAAATCCGCACACCGCCGGTTTTCGGTGAAATAACCGAGGCCAACGACCGCGCCATTCTGTCGGTCAACGGGGTGCGTGACCGGTTGCGGGTGCTGTTGATCTCGGGCGAGCCGTATCAGGGCGAACGCACATGGCGCAACCTGCTCAAGGCCGATGCGTCGGTTGATCTGGTGCATTTCACCATCCTGCGCCCGCCTAATAAACAGGACGGAGTCCCCTATGAAGAACTGTCGCTGATCGCTTTTCCGACGCAGGAATTGTTCATGGACAAGATCGACGACTTTGACCTGATCATCTTTGACCGCTTCCGCCAGCAAGGCGTGTTGCCGCGGCCTTATCTGCAAAATGTGGTGCGCTATGTGAATGATGGCGGCGCGGTGCTGATTGCATCGGGGCCGTCTTTTGCCGATGTGGAAAGCCTGTATCGCACCCCGCTGCGCGATATCCTGCCCGCTGCGCCGACCGGACGGATTATAGAGCAGGGCTTTACTCCGGCCCTGTCGGAAGTCGGCCGCCGCCATCCGGTGACCGAAGGGCTGGCCGGGCTGTCCGATGGCTGGGGGCGCTGGATGCGCATGGTCGAAACGGTGCCGGTTAGCGGCCACACGCTGATGCGCGGGCTGGACGGGCTGCCGCTGCTGCAACTGGCGCGGGTCGGCAGGGGGCGGATTGCGCAACTGACCTCGGATCAGGCGTGGCTATGGACCCGCGGTTTCGAAGGCGGCGGGCCGCAGCGCGAATTGCTGCGTCGCGTGGCCCACTGGCTGATGAAAGAACCCGAGTTGGAAGAAAACGTACTGCGCGCCACGGCGCTGGGGATGGATGTAACGGTTGAACGGCAAATGCTGGACGGCGAAACCGGCCCGGTAACGGTGACCTCGCCAAGCGGGGTGGAACAGGTGCTGACGCTGCAAAAGGTGACCGATGGCCGCTGGCGGGCCGGATTCGTTGCCGATGAAAGCGGCGTTTACCGACTGACCGAGGGGGATCGGGTCGCGGTGGTGGCGACCGGTCCGACCACGCCGATCGAGTTTCGAAACCCGATTGCCACGGCTGATCTGCTCGCCCCGCTGGTTCAGGCCAGTGGCGGCAGCAGTTTCCGCCTGTTTGACGGGGTGCCGAGCCTGCGTCAGGTTCGTGCCGGTCGGGTTGCGGCGGGGCGCGGCTGGGCCGGTCTGGTGCGGCGCGACGCCTATCTGGTGCAGAATGTGCGCCAAAGCGCCGTTGCGCCGGGCTGGGCCTATTTGCTGATTGCCGCGCTGTTTGCCCTGATCGGCTGGCGCATCGAAGGGCGCTAGGCGGGATGCCGGACAAGCTGGTGCATTCGCGGTTTGGAACTCTGGCGGTAGAGGCTGGCCCCGATGCCATCACCCGCCTGATCTGGAATGCCGGACCGTCCATCGGCCCCGACGCGCTGGTGGCCGAGGCACTGGCCCAGCTTGCGGCCTATGTGGACGGGCGGCTGACGGTGTTCGACCTGCCGCTTGCGCCAGCCGGCAGCCCCTTTCAACAACGGGTCTATACCGCGATGCGCAATATCCCCTATGGCCAGACCCGCAGCTACGGCGATATTGCAACCGAACTGGCCGTGCCCGCGCAACCGGTCGGCCAGGCCTGCGGTGCCAACCCGATCCCGATTATTATTCCTTGCCATCGGGTGCTGGCCAAATCGGGTATCGGCGGGTTTTCCGGTCATGGCGGCGTCGAAGGCAAAATAAACCTGCTCAAACACGAAAACGGCTTCCCGTTCCTCCTCTAACCCCGCCTTCCGCGCTCCACCCCTTATTTGGCAAGCCAAATAAGGGGTGGAGCTTGGAGGGGGCCGCCCTGCGGGCGGTATGGGGGCATTCTGCCCCCTCGCGACATTCGTCGCTCCCCCCTGAGAGTACTTAGGGAAAAATGAATTCACATCATCTTCTTTTCACAAATATCTCCGGGGGTGAATGGCGCTTGCGCCAGAGGGGGCTGGCCCCCTGCCGAGGCGAAGCCGAGGCCCGGCCCAAACGGAAGTCGTTGGCTGGCTTTAGCCAGTCAATGGCTGGAGTGCGGGAGTGCCCCGGTTGCGCGATTCGGAGCAATTTCCTTGTAACATACAAAAAGGGCACCCGCTTTGGACGCCCTTTTCTTGTTTGCCTCTATTCCGCTGCCGCAGCCGGTCGGCCGTTTTGCGATGCGAAATAGTCGAAGAACTCGCTATCGGGAGAGATCACCAGCGTTGATGTGTCCCCGGTTAGCGCCGCCTCATAGGCTGAAAGCGAGCGATAGAACTCGAAGAATTCAGGGTCGCGGCCATAGGCCTCGGCGAAGATGGCGATCCGCTGTGCGTCGGCTTCACCGCGTACAATATCCGCATCGCGTTGCGCCTCGGACACGGTTTCCAGCGCCGTACGATCGGCAGTGGCGCGAACCCTTTGTGCGGCCTCTTTACCACGGGCGCGCTCGTCGGCGGCTTCGCGTTCACGCTCGGCATTCATCCGCTCGAAGGTCGCTGCCAGGTTCTGGTCGGGCAGGTCGGCGCGTTTGATTCGCACGTCGATGACCTCCAGCCCCAGGTTGAGCGATTCAGACCGTGCCGCGTCACGAATGCGCGCCATCAGCGCGATCCGGTCTTCGGACAGGATATCACCGGAATTTACCGACCCAAGTACCGCGCGCAGTGAGGCGTTCAGGATACGCTCCAGCCGGGTTTTGGCCGAGGCAATCCCGCCCGGTCCAACGGCCTGCCGGAATTTGCGCACATCCGAGATACGGTAACGCGCAAACGCATCGACCACCAGCCGCCGGTCATCGGCGGGGGTAACTTCTAGCGGTGAGGTATCAAGCGACAGGATACGGTCGTCATAGGTGACGACCTCTTGCATGAAGGGGATGCGAAAGGCCAGCCCCGGTTCCTCGATCACCCGTTCAACGCGACCGAATTGCAGGACCAGCGCTTTTTCGCGTTCATCCACCACAAAGGCAGAGCTAAGCAGCCCAAACAGCACCAGTGCCACGACACCTAGAAAGACAGGAAGCTTTTTCATTGGGATGACCCTCCGGAACGAAGCTGATCCAGTGGCAGGTAAGGCACCACGCCCTGACCGCCAGCGGCCCCTTCGTCAATGATAATCTTGTTCACGCCACCCAGAACCCGTTCCATGGTTTCCAGATAGAGCCGCGTGCGGGTAACATCGGGTGCCAGCGCATATTCGGTATAGACCGAAACAAACCGTGCCGCTTCACCTTCGGCCTGATTGACCACCTGCGCGCGATAGCCCTCGGCCTGCTGTTGCAGCTCGGCCGCCTGACCGCGTGCTTCGGCAAGTTTGCGGTTGGCATAGGCATCGGCCTGTTTCTCCAGCGTGTCACGTTCCTGCTCGGCGGCCTGAACATCACGAAAAGCATCGATAACCTGACGCGGCGGGTCAGCCTTGTCAAAGTTGAGCCGCACGATGTGCACGCCGCTTTTATAGCTGTCCAGCGTTGACTGGATCAACTCGCGCACTTCTATCGAAATGGCGTCGCGGTCACGGTTCAGGATCGGGGCCAGATTGGAGCGCCCGATCACCTCGCGCATGGCCGATTCCGATACGGCACGAATGGTTTCCTGCGGGTTTTCCAACTCGAACAGGAACCGGCGCGCGTCGTCGATATTCCAGACAACCTGAAAATCGATGTCGACAATGTTTTCATCGCCGGTCAGCATCAAGCCTTCGGATTGACGGCTGCCCGAGCCGGCCACGCCGATATCCTCGGTGTGCTCGCGCGTTACCGGAAGGATCTCGGCCGTGACAAAGGGCCAGGGGGCAAAGTTCAGGCCCGGCTGACCGATGTCGCTGAATTTGCCAAGGAACAGCTCTACCGATTGTTCCTCGGGTTTGACCGAGTAAAACGATGCGAACAGCCAAAGGCCAACCGCAGCCAGCCCGGCCAGCACAACGCCGCCCTTGCCAATCATGGGGCCTTGCGACTGGCCGCCCTGACCGCCGCCGCCTCCGCCGCCTCCAAAAACCACCTTCAGTTTTTCCTGACCCTTGCGGATCATCTCGTCAATATCGGGAACCTGTTGCGGGCCGTTATTCTGTGGCTGGCGACGATCGTCATCATCATCGTCCCCGCCGCCACCTTTGCCACCGCCGCCCCATGGGCCGCCATTATTGCTGTAAGGCATATACGATCTCTTTCGTGTTGCGCGTCAATTGCATCTGAATTGTTCATTCCCAATGCATTTGTCAAGTCTGCGTTGCCTTGAACGGTCGCCTATATGTGCTTTTGTTGCCCAAGCCCCGTCTTGGGCAACAAAAGCCCGATGTTACCCTTGGGCAACGAGGGCCCGGCCCAACGGGATGAGGTATGGTTTGGCTTGCCAAACCATATCGAAGACGGGCGGGAGAGGCCCTTTGTTGCGAGGCTGATCCGGCGGAGCGCTGGCGCGCGCGGCTTTTATACGCGTTCGCCACGCAGGCGTCCTGCTGTCTGCCCCCCATTGCTTCGCAATGGGTCGCATCCTGCAGGAC
>JALXER010000258.1 GCA_027069385.1 Paracoccaceae bacterium | reverse complement strand
GCAACCGCCCCGGCGCCGTTTTCAGGTCCAGCACCACCGAGCGCTTCCCCCGCCGGTCAACCGCGTGTTCCAGCGCAATAGCACCGCGAAGCGGCCGGTCCACAACGATAACATCCGCCCCCAGATCGGCCAGCAACTGCCCCGCATACGGCCCCGGCCCGATTCCGGCAAATTCGACCACCCTGATACCGTGTAACAGCCCGCCTTGCGTCATGCTTTGCCCCTTGATTGCCCCGTCCGCGCCCCGAACCATGCCACGCCCGCGCGGCTTGGAAAACAACTTTCTTTCCTCTCGGGTTAAAATCCATTAACCTGTTTGCAGCCCGCACCAGAACGGTGCGGGGAAAAAAGGACAGGAGTGAACGTTATGATGGAATTGATTATCAGTCTGGTTTCGGGTGCGGTTGGCGGCAACGCTGCCGGTGGCATTCTGAAAAAGCTTAATCTGGGGGTTATCGGCAACTCGATCGCCGGCATTGTAGGTGGCGGCATTGGCGGGCAGTTGCTTGGCATGTTCGGCGGTGGCGATATGGCGGCCGCAGCCGGTGAAATGGCCGGATCGATGGATGTGGGTTCTATCGTGGGTCAGGTTGCCTCGGGCGGCGTGGGCGGCGGCGTTATGCTGGCCATCGTCGGCGTGGTCAAGAAAATGATGAACAAGGGCTGAACGGCACCGGATCAAGGGGGGCCAGCCCCCCTTGGCTTGGCCGTTTTACCCCCGGGGGTATTTCGGAAAAGAAGAAGACGAGACTTCCAATTTTCACAAATACTCTCAGGGGGGAGCGACGCATGTCGCGAGGGGGCAGAATGCCCCCCTACCGAACGCAGTGAGGCGCGGTCAACGATCGCGGTGGACTTTTTCCTTACGCTCGTGGCGTTCCTGCGCCACAAGACTGTAGGTCGCAATCGGGCGTGCATCGAGACGTTTTAGCGAAATCGGCTCGCCGGTTTCATCGCAATAGCCATAGGTCCCGTCCTCGATCCGGCGCAGCGCCGCATCGATTTTGGCAATCACCTTGCGTTCGCGGTCCCGGGTGCGCAATTCCAGCGCGCGGTCGGTTTCCTCGGAGGCGCGATCGGCCACGTCGGGAATATTGCGCGTTCCCTCTTGCATTTGCTCGATCGTATCGCGGCTGCCCTGCAGAATATCTTCTTTCCAGCGCAGCAGCTTGTTGCGAAAATACTCGATCTGTCTTGCATTCATAAACGGCTCGTCTTCGGCCGGTTTATAGTCTGCGTCCAAAATAGTCTCGGCTTTCATAAGAACCCCATTCCCTGCGGGTGGGTTTGCCAGACTCACCCTTTCGCTCTTTATGGGCTGTGAGATACCCTGTATAGGCAGGATTGTCACTAGCAAGATCCGCAAGTTTGTGTGAATTTGTGAAGCTGGTTAATCTTTGGGATACAAGACGGGGAAAATATGCGCTTTGAAGGCACGAAAAACTATGTGGCTACCGACGATTTACAGGTGGCGGTGAACGCGGCAATCACGCTGGAGCGGCCGTTGCTGGTCAAAGGAGAGCCGGGCACCGGCAAGACCGAACTGGCCCGACAGGTGGCGCGGGCGCTGGATATCCCGATGCTGGAATGGAACATCAAATCCACCACCAAGGCCCAGCAGGGCCTTTATGAATACGACGCCGTATCGCGCCTGCGCGACAGCCAGCTGGGCGACAAGCGCGTCAATGACGTGGCCAATTATATCAAACCGGGCAAGCTTTGGCAGGCGTTTGACAGCGACCGGCGCATGCTGCTGCTGATCGACGAAATCGACAAGGCCGATATCGAATTTCCCAACGATCTGTTGCAGGAGTTGGACAAAATGGCGTTTCACGTCTACGAAACCGGCCAGACCATCAGCGCGCGCCAGCGCCCGATCGTGATCATCACCTCGAATAACGAAAAGGAACTGCCCGACGCGTTTCTGCGCCGCTGTTTCTTTCATTACATCCGGTTTCCCGATGCCGACACCATGCAGCAAATCATCGATGTGCATTTCCCCGACATCAAGAAATCGCTGGTAGAGGCGGCGCTTACCCAATTCTATGAACTGCGCGAAACGCCGGGCCTGAAGAAAAAGCCGAGCACATCCGAGGTGCTGGACTGGCTCAAACTGCTGCTGGCCGAGGATCTGGACGCGGCGGACCTGCGCCGCGACTCCAATGAAAGCCTGCCGCGGCTGCACGGTGCCTTGCTGAAGAACGAACAGGACGTGCATCTTTTTGAACGGCTTGCCTTTATGGCGCGAGGGCGGCGCTAGGCCGTTTTCCAAAACGATCACCGTCGGTTTTTCGCCGGTTCCTGAACCGCTAAAATCAACGCAATACATTGTTATTGCATCGTTTTCCGCAACCAAAACCGAACCACTAAACCGGTTTAGTGGTTCGGTTTACCGCCCCCGGCACGGGCAGATTCCAGCCGCGGTTTTCAACGCTTTACGGCCCTAGCCATCGGCAAAAATCCCAACTATGCTATGCCAATGCACGCGTAAAACACGCCAACCAATCAGAGCAAGCCCCGATGTCACTATCCATTCGCCCGCTAACCGAAACCGACCGCCCCGCATGGGCACAGCTATGGCGCGGTTATCTGGATTATTACGAAACCGAACTGCCCGACACCATGTACGAGGTGGCCTTTAACCGTATGCTGTCCAATGACGAACATGAATTCCACGGCTTGCTGGCCGTGCAGGATGGCAAACCCGTCGGGCTGGTGCATTACCTGTTCCACCGCCACGGCTGGAAGCTCGAATCGGTGGTTTATCTGCAAGACCTGTACACCGCCCCCGAGCTGCGCGGTAAGGGCGTGGGCAAGGCGCTGATCAACGCGGTTTATCAGGCCGCCGATGCTGCCGGTTGCCCTTCGGTCTATTGGCTGACGCAGGATTTCAACACCGACGGGCGGCGCCTGTATGACAAGGTGGCAACCAAGACGCCGTTTATTAAATATGCGCGTTAGGGTCTTTGCATATATCGCCCTGATCGTGGCGCTGGCCGGTTGCACCACGCCCACCGCCACCCCGCCCGAAGGCGGCACTTCGGTCAGGCGCAGCAATGGCGTGATTGCGCAGGAATTTCTGGATCTGGTCTTCAAAACCGAATCGGGCCAGACCATTCCGCGGCTTCTGCGCTATGACGGGCCGGTTACGGTGTCCATATCGGGCAGCCTGTCGGCCTATCGCGACGATTTGGCTGGCGTGATCCAGCGTATCTCGGAAAGTTCCCGCATCGATATTTCGCTGGTCGGAGGCAACGCGCTGATCCGCGTGCAGCAAGTCCCCGCCGCCGCCCTGCGCCGCGCCTTTCCTACGGCGGCTTGTTTTGTTGCCCCCGGGGTCAGCACATGGGCCGAGTATCTGGCCGGTAACTCGGAGCGCTGGTCGCGCCAGCAACGCCTGACCCGCGCCGCGATCTTTATTCCCGACAACGCCGCACCCTATGTGGTGCGCGCCTGCCTGAACGAGGAACTGGCCCAATCCCTTGGACCGGTCAACGACCTGTATCGCGTGTCCGGCACCGTGTTCAACGATGACAACGTCTTTAACGCCCTTACCCCTTATGATCTGCTGATCCTGCGGGTGCTCTATGATCCGCGCCTAAGCACCGGCATGGGCCGCGCCGCCGCCGCGCCGCTGGTTGGGCGCATTCTGAACGACGTCAACCCGTCGGGGCGCCGTGACTGCACGGGTGCCCGCGATGCGCCCAACTGGGAAACCCTGATCGAGACCGCGATGATCGGGGCCAACCCGCGCGCGCGCCGTCGGGCGGCGGCCGCTCAGGCCATTGCCGCCGCGCGCCCCCTTGGTGATCACCGGCTGGTGCATTCGCTGCTTGTCTATGGCCGCCTTTACCTGCGCGACCGCCCCGACCTTGCCGCCCCCGCTTTTCAAGAGGCCTATGCCCTGGCGCTGCAACGCCTTGGCCCCGACGACCTGCGCACTGCGCTGGCTGCCATGCACATGTCGGCGATTGCGCTGGCATCCGGGCGCTATGACGATATGCTGACCATCGCCGATCCGGCATTGCGCGTGGCGCGCCGCTTTGGCGATCCGGTGCTGATATCGGGCCTGCAAGGGCTGCGGGCGCTGGCGCTGCAACAGCTTGGCCGCAATGCCGAGGCCGAGCGCGCCCGCCGCGAAAGCCTGTCACAGGCGCGCTATGCGTTCGGTCCCGACGCGGCGCGCATCGCCAATGCGCAGGCCGAAATCGCCAATCTGATCCCCGGTTCAAACTGACAAAGGAACGCCCATGATCTATCCTATCGTATTTGCCCTTGGCATGGCCCTCGGCTGGGGGCTGGCGGCCAAACGCGGCGGCAAACCGGCCGATCGGGCGCTTTATGGCGTGGTGTTCGGCATGATCGCCATGGTGGTAACGCTGTTCGTGGCGCTGATCATCGGCAAGCTGGTCTAGGCCATGTTTCTGCGCTTTTTCACCAATCTGCGCGATGCCAAAATTCCGGTATCCCTGCGCGAATTCCTGTCCTTTCTGGAGGCCATGGACGCGGCGCTGGTGATGTATGACGTCGAGGGCTTCTATTACCTTGCCCGCATCACTATGGTGAAAGACGAACGCCACCTCGACCGCTTTGATCAGGTGTTTTCTGCCACCTTCAAGGGGCTGGAGGGGCTGACACTGGCCGATATTGTCGAACAGACCGAGATCCCCGAAGCATGGTTGCGCAAGCTGGCCGAAAAGCACCTGTCGCCCGAAGAAATGGCCAAAATCGAGAGTCTGGGCGGCTTTGACGCGTTGATGAAAACCCTGGCCGAGCGGTTGAAAGAGCAGGAAAAACGCCATCAGGGCGGCTCCAAATGGATCGGCACCGCGGGCACGTCGCCGTTCGGGGCCTATGGCTATAACCCCGAAGGCGTGCGCATCGGCCAGCAGGAATCGCGCCATCAGCGCGCCGTCAAGGTCTGGGACAAACGCCAGTTTCGCAATCTGGATGACAGTGTCGAACTGGGCACGCGCAACATCAAAATGGCGCTGAAACGGCTGCGCCGCTGGGCGCGCGCCGGGGCCGAGGACGAACTCGATCTCGACAACACCATCCGCGCCACCGCCGAACACGGCTATCTTGATGTGCAAACCCGTCCCGAGCGCCGCAACGCCGTCAAGGTGCTGCTTTTCCTCGATGTGGGCGGCTCCATGGATCCGCATATCAAGCTGGTAGAGGAGCTTTTCTCGGCGGCGCGCAGCGAATTCAAGCATATGGAATACTTCTATTTCCACAATTGCCTGTATGAGGGCGTCTGGCGCGACAATGCCCGCCGCTGGGATCAGGTGACCCCGACTTGGGATGTGCTGCATACCTATGGCCCTGATTATAAATGTATATTTGTGGGGGACGCGGCCATGTCGCCTTACGAGGTCGCCTATGTCGGCGGTGCCAATGAGCACTATAACGCCGAGGCAGGCCAGACATGGCTGCAACGCGCCCGCGAACAGTGGCCCGACCATATCTGGATCAATCCGGTGCCGCAAAACCAGTGGGAATACACCCATTCCACCAGGATGATCCGCGAGATTTTCGAAAACCGCATGCATCCGATGACCCTGAAAGGCATCGAATCGGGCATGAAAGAACTGGGAAGGTAACGCATGAGCACCGCACCGACCGTTCACCTTGATCTGGCCGAATTCTGGCAAGACCCGTATCCGGCCCTGCGCGCCATGCGCGCCCACACCCCGATTGCCTATGTGCCCGAACTGCGCCGCACCCTGCTGACCCGCCTTGACGACATCAAGGCGGCCGAGCCGGATATCGCCACGTTTTCTTCCTCCCAGCCCGAGGGGCTGATGACGATGCTGCTGGGCGAAAACCTGATGCGCAAGGATGGCGCGGCCCATATGGTCGAGCGCAAGGCCATTTTCCCCACCGTTTCGCCGCGCGCGGTGCGCGACACATGGACGGCGCAGTTTCGCGACGCCGCGGCGAAGGTGATCAACGATCTTGGCCCGTCGGGGTCGGGCGATCTGTTTACCGGTTTCGCCACGCGCCTGTCGGGCGAGGCGCTGCGCATCCTGTCGGGGGTCTTTGCGCTGACATGGCAGGAAATGGACCAGACCTCGCAGGCGATGATCGACGGGATAGCCAATTATACCGGCGATAAAACCGTCGAGGCCGCCTGCCACGCCGCCACCGCCAAAATCGACGCGGCCATCGATGCCACGCCGGCGGGTGACGGGCTGGACATGCTGTCGGTCATGCGCCGCGCCGGCCTGCCCGATGCCAGCATCCGCGCCAATATCAAGCTGACCATCACCGGCGGCCAGAACGAGCCGCGCGACGTGATCGCCGGGCTGATCTGGGCCTTGCTGACCCACCCCGAACAGCTCCAACTGCTGCTGGACGGCAAGGTTGCGTGGATACAGGCCTTTGAGGAATACGTTCGCTGGCTGTCGCCGATTGGCATGTCTCCGCGTCGTATCGCCCGCGATGCCAGCCTGTCGGGGGTGGATTTTGCCACGGGGGATGACGTGTTTTTCATGCTCGGCTCGGCCAATCATGACGAGAAACATTTCCAGAACCCGCAAAGGTTCGATGTTACCCGCGACGCCAGCAAGCATATTGCCTTTGGTGCCGGTCCGCATTTCTGCGCCGGTGCATGGGCCAGCAAGGCGCTGGTGGCCGAGGTCGCCCTGCCGATGCTGTTTGATGCCCTGCCCGACCTGCGCCTGACCGGCGAACCGGTGCGCCTTGGCGGCTGGGCATTTCGCGGCGTGCTGAACCTGCCTTGCGCATGGGGGCCGTTATGATAGGTCGTCTTTGGCACAAACACCGGTTGTTGCTGATCAGCTTTGTGCTGGTTACGCTGGTCACGCTGGCGCTGGCCGTCCGCATCGGCGTCGGGCTGGTCTATTGGGCCAGTCACGCCAATGCCCCGCTGGAAAAATGGATGCCCATCGGCTATGTGGCGCGCTCTTACGATGTTGACCGGCAGGTGCTGATCGACGGGCTGGACCTGCCGCGCGATTCCGGCTCGGTCCGCCTGTCCCTGACCGAGATTTCCCGCCAGACCGGTATTCCCTACCCCGAGTTGGAGGCGAAAATCTATCGGTTACTGCGCGAGGCGGGCAGCCCCGAATGACCGACACCCTGCTATTGCTGATTGCCGATTACGGGCTATCGATTCTGGCGGTCTGTATCTATCTGGCCTGTCTGGGCATTCCGCTGCCCGGCACGATCCTGCTGGTGCTGGCCGGTGCGTTTGTGCCCGGTGGCGATATCGATCTGGTCGCCTTGCTGCTGGTTGCCTTTGGCACTGCCATGCTGGGCGATCTGAGCGCCTATGCCATCGGCTCTTATGGCGGGGCGGCGCTGGAAAAACGCCTGTCAAACGCCCCCAAGCGCAAAAAGCAAATGGACCGCGCCCGCGCCTTTTCGCAAAAATGGGGCGGTGTGGGGGTGTTTCTAAGCCGCTGGCTGCTGGCACCGGTCGGGCCGTGGATCAGCTATGGCAGCGGCATCAGCCGGTTCCCGCCGGTTTCCTTTGTGCTCTGGGGCGGGCTAGGAGAACTGATCTGGGTCGGCGGCTATGTCACGCTTGGCCTGCTGTTTTCGTCAAACGCGCTGGCGCTGGCCGGTATTCTGGCCCAGACCAGCTGGATGCTGCTGGGGCTGATTGCCGTCTTTGTACTGGGGCGCAAACTGCTTGCCGCGGCGCGGTCAGCCTAGGGTCAGGACCCATTACTCCGGCACCACCGGTTTGTCAGATTTTTCGCCTGACCATGAGCAGGCCCGCAGGAATAGTGGCTCTATTTCAAGGGGTTGCGAAGCCGTAAGGCGGAAAATCTGCCAAATCCGAAGGACGTCAAATCCGCTTCATCTCAGCGGCGTGGGCCGCTTGGAAAGGGGGCCACCCTGTCCGGCGCGGCCCAAACCGCCGAGCTATCGCGGATTTGACGCCGGTGGCGTCGGATTAATGGGTCCTGACCCTAGCGCAATTTCGGCCCGCGCGCGCAGCCGCCGCAACAGATCATAGGCCGTACCGGTATTCGAGGCCGGCACTGCCGTTCTTGACCACAATTCCAGCAGGCGCTGGCGGATCAGATAGGCAAACGGGTGCGCGTCGGTCAGGTCGAACCTGTAGCCGTCAAAGAACGCATCCACATGGCTTTGCACCAGCCCCAGCGGGCCGATGCGCGATTCTTCCTCGAATTGCGACAGGTCCGCATGAACCAGTATCCGCGCGATATCCGATCCGGCCGACATGCGCCTGACGTTGAAAAAATCCAGCCCCGTGCAGGTTTCGCCATCAAAGACCAGATTGTCCGAATGGAAATCCCCGTGGCCCAGACAGGCCGGATTCGGCAGGTCCTGAAAGGCCGGAATTTGCGCTTTCAGCTTTTGGGCAAACGCGCGCAGATCATCGGGTTCATACAGCGTTTCATTGGCGGTTTCCCGATCCAGCCGCGCCAATAGCTGCGCCATGCGCGGGTTCGGGTCAAAGGGCAGCATTTCAACAGCGCGTTGCCGGTGCAACACCCCCAGCCAGCGCCCCGCCTGCCGGAAAATCCTGTCCTCGTCTTCAACGCTGACATGGTTGCGCACCGCGAATTGCATACCGGCGCCATGGGCAAAATCCATCACGAAATAGCGCAACCTTGCCGAGCTATGCCAAACCTGCGGCACGCGCAAGTTCTTGTGGCCCTCGTATACCTCGTGCAGGCGGCGCTGGGTCAGCGCCTCTCTCTGAAAGCGGTGGGGGTCGATATTGTTGACATCGATCTTGAAAACCAGATCCATCTGCGGCGAGGTCGCCCGCAACACATGAAACCCGCTATAGGTTATCCCCTTGGCCACCAGCGGCGAAAGGGTAAACGCCTGCTTTTTGCCGATGACCTTTTGGAAATCCGCGACGCATTTCAGCGCATGGGCCATGACCGGATCAAAGGCCCCGCCCTTGTCCTGTTCGCCCTGTACCGACTGACCGGCCAGCGAAAGCCCCTGAATACGTCCTGCCATAAATCTGTGTACCCGTTTACTTTTATACCCGTGAACCTTATGTGCAGACCTAGCGCAAACGGGTTAATAAATCAACAACGCGGCTTGGGGCCGTGGCTTTGCTTAGGGGTTTTGATGCTGAAATTCACGCCGATACTGCTGGCACTGCTGGTCGGGCTGGTCATGTACCGGTTTTCCGCATGGCGCACCGGGCGCGAGCTGGACCGCCGCTCAACCCCGTTGCGCGACAAACGCCTGAATGCCATCATCCGCCGGATGGCCCGGCAACTGGACCTGCCCAAGCTGACGGTCAACATTTACGAGATCGAGCCGATCAACGGTCTAGCCGCGCCCGACGGGCGCATCTTTATCACCCGCGGCTTTTTCAACAAATACCGCGCGGGCGAGGTCACCGCCGACGAGCTGGCCAGCGTTATCGCCCATGAGTTGGGCCATGTGGCGCTGGGGCATTCCAAACGCCGGATGATCGATTTTTCCGGCCAGAATGCCTTGCGCGTGGCGCTTAGCGTGGTGCTGGGCCGCTTTGTGCCGGTGCTCGGGGTCTATCTGGCCAACCTGCTGGTGTCGATGCTGGCCGCGGGCCTGTCGCGCAAGGACGAGTACGAGGCCGACGCCTATGCCGCCGCGCTGATGGAAAAGGCCGGAATCGGCCTTTATCCGCAGATTTCGCTGTTTCGCAAGCTGGAGGAATGGCACCCCAAAGGCGGCGGGCAGGCTGCGTGGCTGATGAGCCACCCCAAAACCGCCGACCGGATCAACGCGATTCGCAAGCTTGAACAGGGCTGGAAGGCCTCTTGACCGGCTTGGCCCTAATTTTTCTTGTGATAAACTTCGCCCCGCGGGCGATCATGCCCAGCAGGTCGAAAAAGGCTTCCGAACGGGCATCATGGGCTAATTTGGTTGCTTCTCGCATGTTTTTGGGATAGTTCATGGGGGGCTCCTGTGGTTACGCTGCCAATATGGCTGTTCCCGCCCCGCCTGACAAACGAGACTTTTACCCACTTCACACAAGTTTTTCTTGCCTATGCCCCCATTGACCGCCCTACGCGCCTTTGCCGCCGCCGCCCACCACCTCAGCTTTGCCAAAGCGGCGGCCGAGCTGCACGTCACCCCCGCCGCCCTGTCCTTCCAGATCAAATCGCTGGAGGAGCATTTGGGCGAGCCGGTGTTTATCCGGTTGAACCGCGCGATCGAACTGACCGAGGCCGGGCGGGCTTTGCTGCCCGGAATCCGGCAGGGGTTCGGGTCGATCAATGCGGCATGGGCAGCGGCCAAACGGCGCCATAACAGCACCACCCTGACCGTTACCGCCGGTCCGGGGTTTACCGCAAAATGGCTGGCGCCGCGCCTGTTCGACTTTGCCAGCAAGCACCCCGAAACCGAGCTGCGCATCGTTGCCTCGCTGGATGCGCTCGACTTTCACCGCGACGATATCGACGTGGCAATCCGGTTCGGCCTTGCCAATGACAAGGGGCTGTTCGCGGTCGAGTTTCCGCGCGAATGGGCCACACCGGTGATGACACCGGCGCTGGCGGAAAAGATCAGACAGCCGCGCGATTTGCTTGATTATCCGCTGATCCATGATGACAGCACCTGGTTTCTGGATCAACCGCTCGGGTGGGCACAGTGGTTTCGGGCCGCGGGCCTGCCCGCCCCCGATACCGGCGGCCCGCGGTTCAGCGGTACGGATCACGCCATCGATCTGACCCTCGAAGGGCGCGGCATTACCATGGGCCGTATCTCGATTGCCGAGCGCCTGCTGGCCAAAGGCCACCTGATTGCCCCGCTGCGCCTAGCGATCCGCACCCCCGCGCGCTATCGCGTCCTGTGCCCGCAAGGCGAGCAAAACCGCCCGGCACTGCGCTGCTTTCTGGACTGGCTGAAAGGCGAGGCAACCCAGATGGAAACCCTCGCCCGCCGCCACGATTTCGTCAACCTCTAGCCCCCGAATCCGGGCCTCTCCCGCCCGTCGTCGGCGCATTGCATTCGCAATGCGCCTCCTCCCGTTGGGCCGGGCCTCGGCTTCGCCTCGGCAGGGGGCCAGCCCCCTCTGGCGCAAGCGCCATTCACCCCCGGGGTACTTTTGAAAAGAAGAAGGGAAGGGGCTTCCAATTTTCATAAATACTCTCAGGGGGGAGCGACGCATGTCGCGAGGGGGCGGAACGCCCCCTACCGACCGCAGGTCGGCCCGGCCCAAACGGAAGGGGTGAATTGCGTAAGCAATTCTGCCCCTGGAGTGCGGGAGTACCCCCCTGACTATTCCACTGTCACGGATTTGGCCAGATTGCGTGGCTGGTCTACGTCCGTGCCCTTTTCTGTCGCGGTGTGATAGGCCAGCAGTTGCGCGGGAATGGCGTACAGGATTGGCGCGACAAACGGGTCGGCCACCGGCATTTCCAGCGTCTGCCACGCCTCGCCGCCGGCCTGCTCGATCCCCTGCGCGTCGCTGACCAGCAGCACTTTGCCGCCGCGCGCCAGCACCTCTTGCATATTGGACACCGTCTTGTCGAACAGCGGATCCACGGGGGCGAAACAAATCACCGGCACCTGTTCGTCGATCAGCGCAATCGGCCCGTGTTTCAACTCGCCGCTGGCATAGCCTTCCGCATGGATATACGACAGCTCTTTGAGCTTCAGCGCCCCTTCGAGCGCCAGCGGAAACAGCGCCCCGCGCCCCAGAAACAGGATATCGCGTGCCTTGGCCATTTCCCGCGCGATCAGGGTCATATGCGGCTCGGCGCGCAGCGCTTCGTTGATCAGGCGCGGCAGGCTGGTCAGCGTGTCGATCAGCGCCTGTTCCTGCGCCGCATCGAGCACGCCCCGTTGCCGTCCGGCCAGAATCGCAAGGCTGGCAAACACCGCCAACTGGCTGGTAAACGCCTTGGAAGAGGCCACCGACACCTCGACCCCCGCCATAATCGGCAGCGCCAGATCGGCACTGCGCGCGATAGAGGACTCCATCGCATTGACAATCGCCACCACCTGCCCGACCTGCCCCTTGACATAGTTCAGCGCCGCCAGCGTGTCGGCGGTTTCCCCCGATTGCGACACCAGAATAACCCCGTCGCGCGGCCCGATCGGTGGGGCGCGATAGCGAAATTCGGAGGCCACATCGATTTCAACCGGAATGCGCGCGTATTGCTCGAACCAGTATTTTGCCACATGGCAGGCGTAAAACGCTGTGCCACAGGCCACCAGTACCAGCCGGTCAAAACCGCTGAAATCGATCTGCCCCTCGGGCACCTGCACGGCGCTGCGCGACGGGTTCAGGTAATGCGCCAGCGCCAGCGCCAGCGTCGAGGGTTGTTCGTATATTTCCTTGTGCATGAAATGCCGGTGCGACCCCTTGTCCACCATCATCGATTCCACGTTCACCTGCCGCATTTCCCGGTTGGCAAGGTTGCCCAGCGCGTCGTAAATCTGCGCGCCGTCGCGGGTCAGCACCGCCCAGTCCCCTTCCTCCAGATAGGTGATCGCGCTGGTTTCCAGCGTCAACGCCATGGCGTCGGAGCCAAAGAACATCTCACCTTGCCCGTGCCCGATTGCCAGAGGCGACCCGCGCCGCGCCCCGATCAGCAGGTCGTTATGCCCCTCGAACAGGAACACCAGCGCAAACGCGCCCTGCAACTGCCCGAGCGTCGCCTGAACGGCGTCCTGCGGGCTGGCACCTTTGGCCAGTTCTGCCGCGCATAGCTGCGCCACCACCTCGGTATCGGTTTCCGAGGCAAACGTGGCCCCGTCCGCAATCAGGGCTTCGCGCAACGCCTTGAAATTCTCGATGATGCCGTTATGCACCACCGCCACCGGCCCGACCCGGTGCGGATGCGCGTTTTCGACCGTTGCCGCCCCGTGGGTTGCCCAGCGGGTATGCCCGATACCGGTTTGACCGGCAACCGGCGCATCCAGCAACGCGCCCTCCAGCGCGGCGAGCTTGCCAATGGCGCGACAATCCCTGATCCCGCCCGCGTCCAGCGTTGCAATTCCCGCGCTGTCATAGCCGCGATACTCCAGCCGTTTCAGCGCTGCCAGCAGACGCGGCGACACCTCGCGCCCGCCCAGAACTCCGATAATTCCACACATAGTGTTATCCTGCTTTTGCCTCGGTCCGGTTTTGAGCCAATTCGGGCCGGTTTTCAATCACGTTTCGATCCATGCTACAGCATTGACACGTTTTGTGAGCCATTTTCCGTTGCCCGACAAAAGGCCGTGGCGTTTTTCCGCCGCAACCGTTAGATCAGGTCGCGGATCAATCCGGAGGGTACCATGGCCAGGGAATTTGCGCGGCTTGAAATTTCGACCACAAGGCGGGTGCTGGGTGCCGGCATTCAGGGGGGGCTGGGGCTGGTGTTGATCTGGGTCGCCGCGACCCGCCTGACCGGATCGATGGGCTGGCGCGGGTTTCTGGTCATACTGGGCGGAGCGCTGCTATGGGGCGCGTGGCGGTTCTGGCAAAGCTCGGGTGTTGCACTGATCCTGACCCGGCACGGGCTGGCCGACAGCACGGGCCGACAGATATTTACTCTTGACCAGGTAGATAAAGTGGATCGAGGATTGTTCGCGTTCAAACCGGCCTCGGGGTTTCTGGTGATATCCAAAACACCGGTTCAACGCGGCTGGGTGCCCGGCCTGTGGTGGGCGATTGGCCACCGGATCGGCGTTGGCGGCGCCACCGCCCGCCCCGCAGGCAAGCAGATGGCCGATATTCTGTCGGTGCTGCTAACCGAACGCGGTGCCGAGATCATCGCCCAGGACGAACCCTGACCCACGGCACCCCGCTCCTCTCTCCGAGCGCCGCCCTCCTCGGGGAGCCGCGAGCGGCCCCCGCTCGTCGGGCGGGCATGGGGTGAACCCCATGCGGGGGCGTTCACGCCCCCCTTGCCCGTAAACGGGCAATTCCCCCCTGAGGGTATTTATGAAAAATGGAAGGTGTTGTCGCCTCACGCATGTGACGGGGGTACGGGGGCTGGCCCCCGAGGCCGACCGCAGGTCGGCCCGGCCCAACGGGAGGAGGCGCATTGCGCATGCAATGCACCGACGACGGGCGGGAGAGGCCGGAACCGCGTCTATTTGCGCGGTTTCAACCGGCGCGACGGGGCGGCGTTTTGTGGATCTTCGGGCCAAGGGTGCTTTGGATAGCGCCCGCGCATATCCTTGCGCACATCGCCATAGGATGTCCGCCAGAACCGGGGCAAATCGGCGGTGGTTTGCACGACACGTCGCGCCGGAGACAGCAGATCGATCAGCAGGGGCACCTTGTCGGGGCCCACATGCGGGTGGCGATCAGCCCCGAACATCTCTTGCAGGCGCACCGAGATGCGGGGCTGCTCGCCACTATAATCCACCCTTAACCGGGTCCCCGTGGGGGCGGTCACGCTTGACGGGGCCAGCCGGTCCAGCATCGCCTTTCCTTCACGGCCCAGCCGCACTTCCAGCGCCGCCAGCACATCGACGCCGGCCAGATCCGCCTTGCGCCAGCACCCGTTCAGAAACGGCCCGAGCCATTCCTCCAGCCCGGCCACAAGGGCCGGTTCCCGCATGTCCGGCATCTCGACGCCGCGCGGGCGTAACCAGGCCACGCGGGCCAGCATCTGCCGCGCGGCTTCGCTCCAGTTCAGGCATTCCAGTCCCATTTCGCGAATGCCTTCAATCATTGCGGTCACCACCGCGTCAGGCGGCGCATCCTGCCAGCGCCGGTCGCTCAGGGCAATGGCCCCCAGTTGCTCTTTCTCCCGCGCTATCACCGCTTTGTCGCGCTTTGACCATGCACATTCCCGTACCAGTCCAATCTGCCCGCCAAACCATAAACGCAGCTCGCCCTCACTCACCGGAGCGGCCAGCCGCACTTTGGCCTCGCGCCGCGCTCCGTCCAGATCGGCCACGGCAATCAGCCGCGCCCCGTGCAGCGGATCACCCGCGCCAACCAGCGCGCCCTTGCCGCCGCTAAGCAAAAACCGCCCCTTGTTATCGCCACGGTTCAACCCGATGCGATCGGGATAGGCCAGCGCGACCAGCACCCCGACCGAGGCCTTTTTCCGTTCCGGGCGCATCAGCCGTTTGGACTCGGTCCGGATCATCGCCAGCGCGCCTTTGTCAGACTCGACCGCATGGGCGGCGCTGAACTTGCGCGTGTCCTCCAACGCTGCCAAGCGCAAGGTAACATCAACCGGCGCGCCGCGCAGCGGGTCGCGTGCGCCCAACAGCGCCGCCAGCAACGCCGCCCGCCTACCGCCGGCACGCAGCAGCATTTGCCCCAGACGCGGATGCACCGGCAAGGTCGCCAGTGCCTTGCCATGCGCGCTGATCCGCCCGTTGGCATCCAGCGCGCCCAGTTGCATCAACAGGCTTTGCGCGCGCTGCCATGCCGTTTCGGGCGGCGGCGTCAAGAACCGCATGCCCCCGGGG
>JALXER010000257.1 GCA_027069385.1 Paracoccaceae bacterium | reverse complement strand
GAAGGCGAGGGCGCAGCGGCCGGTGCGGCAGGAGCAGCTGCAACCGGGGTCGGGGCCGCTGCGCCCTCGCCTTCGGCAATCGTGGCCAGCAGCGCGTCAACGCCCACGGTTTCGCCTTCGGCAGCGACAATATCGCCCATTACCCCCGCCACCGGAGAGGGGACCTCGACCGTAACCTTGTCGGTTTCCAATTCGCACAGCATTTCATCCAGCGCCACGGTATCGCCGGGTTTCTTGAACCAGGTGGCAACGGTGGCTTCGGTTACGGATTCGCCTAGGGTAGGCACGCGGATATCGGTCATTGGTCAAGTCCTTTGTCAATGGTCAGCGCATCGTTCACGAAGGCTGCAAGCTGTGATTTGTGGGTGGCGCCATGGCCGGTTGCCGGAGAGGCCGCGGCAGCGCGGCCGGCATAGACCGGGCGCTTGTGTTTGGCGTCGATCTGGGTCAGCACCCATTCGATATTGGGTTCGATAAACGTCCACGCGCCCTGGTTTTTGGGTTCTTCCTGACACCAGACAATTTCGGCATGCTTGAAGCGCGTCAATTCCTTGGTCATGGATTTGTTGGGGAACGGGTAGAATTGCTCGACCCGCATCAGATAAACGTCATCCAGCCCGCGCGCATCGCGCTCGGCCAGCAGGTCGTAATAGACCTTGCCCGAGCAGACCACCACGCGGCGGATATCCTTGTCCGCCTTCAGGGTCAGTTCGGAGCGGCCCAGTTGCGCATCATCCCACAACACCCGGTGAAAGCTGGAGCCTTCGGCGAAATCCGCCAGCGCCGAGGTCGCCATTTTGTGGCGCAACAACGATTTGGGCGTGAACAGGATCAGCGGTTTGCGATAGGTGCGCAGCATCTGGCGGCGCAGGATGTGGTAATAGTTGGCCGGCGTGGTGCAATTGGCCACGATCCAGTTTTCCTCGGCACACATCTGCAAGAACCGTTCGGGGCGCGCCGAACTGTGCTCGGGGCCTTGGCCTTCATAGCCATGGGGCAGCAGCATCACCAGCCCCGACATGCGCAGCCATTTCCGTTCGCCGCACGAAACGAACTGGTCGATCATGATCTGGGCACCGTTGGCAAAATCGCCAAACTGCGCCTCCCACAGGGTCAGGGTGTCGGGTTCGGCCAGCGAGTAACCATACTCGAACCCCAGCACCGCGTATTCCGACAGCATAGAGTCGATGACCTCGTATTCGGCCTGCCCCTCTTTGATATGGTTAAGCGGCAAATAGCGTTCTTCGGTTTCCTGATCGATAATGCCCGAATGGCGCTGGCTAAAGGTGCCGCGGGTACAATCCTGACCGGCCAGTCGCACCGGAAATCCGTCGAGGAGCAAGGTCCCAAAGGCGAGCGCCTCGCCAGTGGCCCAGTCGATGCCTTGCCCGGTTTCGATCATCTTTTTCTTGGCGTCCAACAGGCGCAGCACGGTTTTATGGGCGTGATAACCCTCGGGCAGGCGGGTCAGGGCTTTGCCGACCTCTTTTACCCGGGCCAGATCAACGGCGGTTTCACCGCGCTGGTAATCCTCGGTATCGCGGCGCATTTTCGACCAGCGCCCGTCCAGCCAGTCGGCCTTGTTGGGCTTGTAATTGGTGCCGATCTCGAATTCCTCGGCCAGAAAGGCCTGGAATTTGGTTTTGATTTCGTCGATTTCGCCCTCGGGGATCAACCCGTCAGCCACCAGCCGTTCGGTATAGATCTGCAGCGTGGTTTTGTGCTTTTTGATCGACTTGTACATCAACGGCTGGGTGAACATCGGTTCGTCACCCTCGTTATGGCCAAAGCGGCGATAGCAGAAAATATCCAGCACCACGTCTTTGTTGAACTTCTGGCGGAACTCGGTGGCGACCTTGGCGGCATGGACTACGGCCTCGGGGTCGTCGCCGTTCACATGGAAAATCGGCGCTTCGACCATCATGGCAATGTCGGTCGGGTAGGGCGAGGAACGCGAGTTGTGCGGTGACGTGGTAAAGCCGATCTGGTTGTTGACCACGATATGAATGGTGCCGCCGGTCTTGTGGCCACGCAGGCCCGACAGGCCAAAGCATTCGGCCACCACGCCCTGACCGGCAAAGGCCGCATCGCCATGCAACAGCACCGGAATAACCGAGTCGCGTTCCATATCGTTGCGCTGTTCCTGCTTGGCGCGCACCTTGCCCAGCACCACCGGATTCACCGCCTCAAGGTGCGAGGGGTTGGCGGTCAGGCTCAGATGCACCTTGTTGCCATCGAATTCGCGGTCCGAACTGGCCCCGAGATGGTATTTCACATCGCCCGAGCCTTCGACGCTGTCGGGCTTGCTGCTGCCGCCCTGAAATTCGTTGAAAATGGCGCGGAACGGCTTGCCCATCACATTGGCCAGCACCGACAGGCGGCCACGGTGGGGCATGCCGATGACAATTTCCTTGGCCCCCAGATTGCCGCCGCGTTTGATGATCTGCTCCATCGCCGGAATCAGGCTTTCACCACCATCCAGACCAAAACGCTTGGTGCCCATATACTTGACATGCAGGTATTTTTCGAAACCCTCGGCCTCGACCAGCTTGTTCAGAATTGCCTTGCGGCCCATCTTGGTAAACTGGATTTCCTTGCCGTACCCCTCGATACGCTCTTTCAGCCATGCGGCTTGCTCGCCGTCGGAAATATGCATGTATTGCAGCGCGAAAGTGCCGCAATAGGTGCGTTTCAGAATGTCGATGATGGTCCGCATGGTGGCGGTTTCCATACCCAGCACCATATCGAGGAAGATCGGCCGGTCCATGTCGGCGGCGGTAAAGCCATAGCTGCGCGGGTCCAGTTCCGGCATATACTTGGTTTGTTCAATGCGCAGCGGATCCAGATCGGCGGCCAGATGGCCACGGATGCGAAAGGCCCGGATGATCATCAGCGCGCGCAAACTGTCCAGCACTGCCTGTTTCAACGCGCCTTCGCTCAGGTCTGCGCCATTGGCCGAAGCCTTGATCTTTTTGGCTGCTTCCTTGGGGTCGCTGGGCCATTGGCCATCCAGCGCGGCGGTCAGGTCATCATGGGGGGTCGGCGGCCAGTCGCTGCGCGCCCATGACGGGCCGGCGGCCTCGGCGATGGCGGCTTGCGGGTCTTCGCCCAGACTGCCGAAATAGGCCTGCCACGATGCATCGACCGAGGTCGGATCGGACATGTACTTGGCCTGAAGCTGCTCGACATATTCAAGGTTATGCCCCTGCAGGGCTGATTCCGCGTGGAATACTGAATTCGAAGTCTCGGTCATAATGTGCCTTCCTGTGCGTATTGCGGATGGTCCGGATAGGGGTAACGCTCGAACACCCAACGCATGTGTTCTCGGACGATTTCAATGGTTGCCGGATCATAGTATTCGGCAAGCGGGATGGTTTTGCGGGTTTGCGCGGTCGATTTGGTATGGGGGAGCGCAGCCGGATCGATCCGGAACCCCAGATCGTTCGCCACCGCGTTCAGGTCATGGGCCAGTTGCTCGAAGCGGATCACGCGGTCGATGATATAGCGCCCGTCGATAAACACGTTCTGCGCGTCGTTCTTCCATTCTCGGGCGTGGATAAACTGGCGAAACCCGTCGCGAATTTGCTCGAAACCACTGGCCCGCGCCACCTTGGCCTTGTTCAGCCAGTGATAGGCCGACACGCATTTGTCAAACGGGTTTCGCACCGTGGTCAGCTTGGTATAGGCGTTGAAACGCGCCGCGCCAAGGTCGCGTAGCACATGCGATGCGGCCTTGTGATTGCACCAGGTGCCCTTTTCCGCGCATGGCGGCGGCGGGGGTTTGCACGGCAGCATCCGGCTGCCGACAATCCCGTATTCCGAAACCAGCGTCTCGACCACCTCTTGCACCTGATGGCCCGGAGGCGCGCAGGCCGGCTCCAACGCCATTTCCGCCGTGGTGCTGGCGGTTTTGGAGGTTTTCAAGAAAATAAACCGGTGGGGATTGCTGACCAGAACCATGCTAACCCCCCCCTTGTTGGGCGCGTAAACCAAATACCGGTCGCGGGGCGAGGTACGGACTGCTGAAACAGGCCTGCCATTGCTCGATATACTCAAGGTTCTGCCCCTGCAAAAAGCGCCCGACATGGAACAGGTCGTTATTTGATCGATCGTTCATGGCGCTACCCCGTGAGGGTTTGGGCCGTAAGGGTTTGATTCTAACTTGGAAGGGCACATCAAGGCTGCGTTTAGTAAAACGAAAACAATAAACCCCGGTGAGAGTAGCCCCATGGGGACAAAAGTCCACTCTGACGAAGGTGGTGTTAATAAGGGGTTTTCGCTGAGGATCACTAGATATTGATAGGGGAACTTTAACCAGCCTACTTGTTGAAACCCAGCTAACAGGCCAAAGCCCCAAAGATAGTAAGAACCGCGTATGCCGATATCTTGAAAGCGGCGATAACCAAGCGCAACAGTGGGAATTGCGAAGGCAAGATATAGAATGATAAGTGCAAATACCGCAAGAAACCAAATGTTCTCGCTAAAGGGATGGAGTATGGTCAACGCCCAAGCCATGCGGACAATAGCAGCGGGGCCTGAGAAAAACCCGAGGCCCAAAGCCAGAAGAAAGTTAAACGTTGCGAACCACCAGTATTCGGAGCGGCTAGCCCGCCCCGAAAACACAAAGCTTTTTTTGAAGCCTGCTTTGATGGCACGCACTGGTCCCATAACTTACCCAATCGCTTTCAACACAGCCTCGCCAAGGCCCGCGGGGCTTTCGGCCACCACGATACCGGCGCTTTTCATCGCTTCGATTTTGTCCTCGGCGCCGCCTTTGCCACCGGCGACAATCGCGCCCGCATGGCCCATACGACGACCCGGAGGGGCGGTGCGTCCGGCGATAAAACCGGCGACGGGCTTGGAAATGCCCTGCTTGGCCATGTCCTTGATGAATTGCGCCGCGTCTTCCTCGGCCGAGCCGCCGATTTCGCCGATCATGATGATGCTCTGGGTTTCGTCATCGCGCAGCAGCAGGTCCAGCGCGTCGATATGTTCGAACCCCTTGATCGGGTCGCCGCCGATGCCGATGCAGGTGCTTTGGCCAAGGCCGATATCGGTGGTTTGCTTCACCGCTTCATAGGTCAGCGTGCCGGAACGGGAAATCACCCCGACCGAGCCGCGCTTGTGGATATGCCCCGGCATAATGCCGATTTTGCAGGCGTCCGGCGTGATCACCCCCGGGCAGTTCGGCCCGATCAGCGTCGATTTGGAGCCTTGCAGCGCCCGTTTGACCTTCAGCATATCCAGCACCGGAATGCCCTCGGTAATGGCGACAATCAGTTCCATTTCCGCGTCAATCGCTTCCAGAATAGCATCCGCAGCAAAGGGCGGCGGCACATAGATCGCGGTGGCGTTGGCGTGGGTGGCGTGCTTGGCCTCGGCCACGGTGTTGAAGATCGGCAGGCCGATATGGCTCTGCCCGCCTTTGCCCGGCGTCACACCGCCGACCATTTTGGTGCCATAAGCAATCGCTTGTTCCGAATGGAACGTGCCCTGCGAGCCGGTCAGCCCCTGGCAGATTACCTTGGTATTTTCGTTTACGAGTACGGCCATGGCTCAGGCTCCCTTCACTGCTTTGACAATTTTTTCGGCAGCATCGCCCAGATCGTCCGCCGCAATCACATCGACATCCGAATTGTTCAAAATTTCTTTGCCCTTCTCCACATTGGTGCCTTCAAGGCGCACCACCAGCGGCACTTTCAGGCCTACTTCTTTCACGGCAGCAATCACGCCCTCGGCGATCACATCGCAACGCATGATGCCGCCAAAGATGTTCACAAGAATGCCTTTGACGTTGGGGTCCGAGGTGATGATCTTAAACGCTTCGGTCACCTTTTCCGTGGTTGCACCGCCGCCCACATCAAGGAAGTTGGCAGGCGAGGAGCCGTAAAGCTTGATGATGTCCATGGTGGCCATCGCCAGCCCTGCGCCGTTGACCATGCAGCCGATTTCACCATCCAGCGAAATATAGTTCAGGTCGAATTTCGAGGCGGCCAGCTCTTTCGGGTCTTCCTCGGTTTCGTCGCGCAGCGCCAGAATTTCGGGCTGGCGATACATGGCGTTATCGTCAAAGCCCATTTTGGCGTCAAGGCACACAAGGTCGCCATCAGTGGTGACGATCAGCGGGTTGATTTCCAGCATTTCGCAGTCACGTTCCAGAAACAGTTTGTAGAGCGTGTTGACCAGCGCCACGCATTGCTTGACCGCCTTGCCTTCCAGCCCAAGGGCAAAGGCAACGCGCCGCCCGTGAAAGCCCGAAATGCCCGAGGCCGGATCAACGCCGAAGCTTAGAATTTTGTCCGGCGTTTCGGCCGCGACGGTTTCGATATCCATGCCGCCCTCGGTCGAGCAGACAAACGACACCCGCGACGACCCGCGATCGACCAGCAGGGCCAGATACAACTCGGTCGCGATGCTGGCCCCGTCCTCGATATAGACCCGGTTCACCACCTTGCCCGCTTCGCCGGACTGATGGGTTACCAGCGTGCGGCCCAGCATTTTCTGCGCTTCTTCTGCCGCTTCGGAAACGGATTTTGCAATCCGCACCCCGCCGGCTTCGCCCGCTTCGGGTTCCTTGAAATGGCCCTTGCCGCGCCCGCCCGCATGGATTTGCGCCTTGACGACCCAGATCGGCCCGTCGAGTTCACCCGCCGCGGTTTTGGCATCCTCGGCCTTTAGCACCGCGCGTCCGTCCGAAACCGGCGCGCCATATTCGCCCAGCAGCTTTTTGGCCTGATATTCGTGGATGTTCATGCAAAGTCCCTTTGTCCTAATCAAGTTTCAGGTTCTTGACCGCATATTGGTTAATATGCCGTTGTGTTCACGCCATAAGACACGAAAAAACCCCGACGCAAAGGGTTTTGCGCCGAAGTTTGGTGAAAAAAACGTGATACTCGAATTTTGTGATCACTAGAAAAAAAGCTGTGATCACAAAACCGGTTCAGTTGAACAAAATCGAATATAGCAATGCGTCGCCCGACATCATCCGGTCGAACTGGCGCAGATTGCGGGTGCTGACCGTGGGGCCAAGCTCCATATAGGGCAGCAGCCCCGAGCCTTGCACCCAATCGACGATATCGACCACCGGCGGGTTTTCGAACAGCTTCATCACGTTGATGCCGCCCATCGGTTCCAGCCGCCAATAGGATACCAGCAGTTTACCATTCAGCAGCTTTTCGGCGTCATCAAGCACGGCCTGCCAGGATTCGGCGGCACCTTCGGGCAGGGTAAAGCCAAGCGCGGCGGTCTGGTGGGCATTGGGGATCCATTCGTTTTCATTGTCGGTTTCAAGGGCAACCCTGGCCCAGAAAGTCTTGTTCTCGGAGAGCATTATCAGAAAATGAAAGCGGGCGGCGCGGGTATGGTCGGCAAGCGGTTGCTGGTTGAGCGCCCCGTAAACCATGGCGAACCGGTCTACCCAGCCGCCGAATTGCGCGTCGTAAAAGCTTTCCGAGGGCCGGTTGCCGCGCAGGTTAATTAGTTGCTGGTCGGTTTCCAGCACTTTCGCGATGGCCTCGGTCGGGTCAAAGGCAATGACCAACTCGGAAATCCCGCCGAGCAGATGCGAATAGGCGTTCAGCCATGCCACATCGGCGCTGTCAAACCGCACCAGCGTGTTGTCCATGCCCTGTGCAGCCATTTCGGCGGCCTGACGCGGGCTGGCAACCGTGTTAAGGCCGACCTCGATCAACCCTTCGCCAAAATCGCGCTGCTGGTTCATGTTGATGTCGAACCAGATGTCGGTCAGGTCGATTTCCAGCGCCACATCTTGCGCATCTACCTGCCCGAGCGTGTCTTGTGTCAGCGCCATATCATCGCGAAGGTGCTCGAAAAGGGTCAGGATCAGGTCGGGGGTAAACGGTGCCGCATCCGGGTTGGGCGGCACCGGCAGGCTAAGCCCGGGCATGTCGAAATCCTTGATCGCCATATTGTGCTGCCAGCGGAATTGCAGCGTGTTTTCGATCCCGCGCAAAAAGCGCACCGCGCCAAGGGCGAACCGGTCATTCGCCGAAGGGTCGGCCTGCGTGGCAAGCCGGGTTTCGGTTGCGGCAAGGCCGTTCTGGGCAATCATCTGGCTGGTTTGTGCGCTGGCCAGACCGGCGCAAAACAGCAAAGGGATAGAGTAAAGAAGTCGCATTTTTGTTCTCCGAATTGGGTCAATACCTATCAAGATAGACATTCGTGAACAGTGTTCAAGTGTCTTTTGGCAAAGACAGGCGTTTCTTTGCTGCCCTGATCCAGCCGGCGCCGCGACTGCGGGCCAGAAACAGGCGCAGTTTTTCTGCCGGAGTCCTGCCGATTTTGCGATAGGGGTTGGGCAGCCGCGCCCCGGGGTGCCGGTCGCAAAACGCCGGTACGGGGTCAGCGTGGTTGTCGGGGGATAGATAGCGGTCGGCCCCGATCAGCGCTTTGACATGGGCGGCAAGCGGTGCGCCAAGCAGCGCCTGAACGGTACGCACCTGCGGTATATCCGCGTGCAGATGCGCGTGAAGATGGTAGTGGTGCAACAGGCGCGGGGCGGTGTCCATCGATGTCCACGCGCGCAACTGGTCGATGTCATAAAGGTTGTATTCGGGCGGTAGCGTACAAATGCGCAGGTCCGAGTCAAACAGCAATTCGCGCAGGCTGGGCTGGTCGCGCGGCGCGCCGGTCTGGTCAAGCACCGCTTGCCAGTCGTTCAGAAAAGCGTCGGTTTTGTGGTTGCGCGCAACGCCCATGACTCCGCCGTTGAACTGCGGAAACGCCGCCGGAAGGGTACGCCGGTAAAGGGTGGTTGCCAGCGGCCCGTTTCGATCCTGATCATGGGCCAGCGCGATATCGAACCGGCCCAGCACCTCGAACATATCCGAAATATCGGCAAGTACCAACACATCGGAATCAAGGCATATCGTATGGTCAAACCGCGACCGCAACAGGGACTCCATCCGGGGGCGATGCGTGGATTTGTTAAGGGAATGAACCCGCGCAAAGACCGGATCGTCAACCGGTTGATCGGTAAAAAGATCGATCGGAATATCGGGGCAATGCGGGCGCAGACTTGCCGCCGCTTGCCGGGCCAGCGCGGTATAGTCCGGCCCGGTTGCGGCAAATACAAACCCGTGCGAGGTCATCTAGCCAAGCGATCCGTCGATAGCCTTGCAGGCGTCAACCAGCCCTTTGACCGCGTCGGCGGATTTGTCGAACATGGCCTGCTCGTCTTTGTTGAGCTTGATTTCAACGATTTTCTCGATACCGCCGGCCCCGATGATGGTCGGCACACCCACATAGGTGTTTTTCAGACCATAGGCATTGGCCACATGGGCGGCGCAGGGCAGCAGGCGTTTCTGGTCACCCAGGTAAGCCTCGGCCATCTGGATTGCCGAGGCGGCAGGTGCATAAAACGCCGAGCCGGTTTTCAGCAGGCCTACGATTTCGGCACCACCGTCGCGGGTGCGCTGAATGATGGCATCCAGCTTGTCCTGCGTGGTCCAGCCCATGTCTACCAGATCGGGCAACGGGATACCGGCAACGGTGGAATAGCGCGCCAGCGGCACCATGGTGTCGCCGTGGCCGCCCAGCACAAAGGCGGTGACGTCTTTCACCGAAACGTCGAATTCATCGGCCAGAAAGTGGCGGAATCGGGCGCTGTCCAGCACACCGGCCATGCCGCAAACCTTGTTATGGGGCAGGCCCGAAAACTCGCGCAAGGCCCAGACCATGGCGTCCAGCGGGTTGGTGATGCAGATCACAAACGCGTCGGGCGCGTGGGCGGCAATGCCTTCGCCAACCGATTTCATGACTTTCAGGTTGATGCCCAGCAGGTCGTCGCGGCTCATCCCCGGTTTGCGGGCCACACCGGCGGTCACGATGCACACATCGGCCCCGGCAATGGCGCTGTAATCATTGGCCCCGCTCATGGCGGCGTCATAGCGGTCAACCGGTGCGCTCTCGGCGATGTCGAGCGCCTTGCCCTGCGGGATGCCTTCGGCAATGTCGAACATAACGACATCGCCCAGTTCTTTCATTGCGGCCAGATGGGCCAGCGTGCCCCCGATTTGTCCGGCCCCGATTAGGGCGATTTTAGCGCGTGCCATGTGGAATTCTCCTGTTCGGTTACAAATTCGCCTCATTGCCTAGTCCTATTTTTGCCATATCGCAAGGTTTGCTTTTGCAATTTTGCTTGTGCAGTGCCGACGGGTCTGCTTAGGTATGTTGCAGTGCAATATTTGAAAGGCCCAGATGATGTCGCATCCCTATCGATCTGTTCTATATATGCCCGGTTCAAAGGCGCGGGTGCTGGAAAAGGCCAAAACCCTGCCCGCCGATGCGCTGATTCTGGATCTGGAGGATGCGGTCGCGCCCGATGACAAAACCGCGGCGCGCGAACTGGTGTGTGATTCGGTAAAGGCGGGCGGTTTTGGCGCGCGCAAGCTGCTGATCCGGATCAACGGCATGGATACAGCGTGGGGCAAGGATGATCTGGCGGCGGCGATTGCGGCCGAACCCGACGGGATTTTGCTGCCCAAGGTGAACGGGGCGGATGACCTGAGCACCCTTGCGCCCATGCTGTCCGGCAAGACCCGCCTTTGGGCGATGATGGAAACGCCGCTGGGTATTCTGAACGCGCAGGGTATTGCCTTTGCCACGCCGCTGCTGGAAGGGCTGGTCATGGGCACCAACGATCTGGTTAACGACCTGCGCGCGGTGCATACGCCGACACGCGCACCTGTACTTGCGTCTTTGTCGACCTGCCTTCTGGCCGCGCGGGCCGCGGGGCTGGTTATTCTGGACGGGGTATATAATGCGTTCAAGGATCCCGACGGGCTGCGGGCCGAATGCGAACAGGGGCGTGACATGGGTTTTGACGGCAAAACCCTGATCCATCCGGCGCAACTGGACATCGCCAATCAGGTGTTTTCGCCTTCGCCCGACGATCTGGCCCTTGCGCGCCAGTATATAGAGGCCTTTTCCGCCGCGGGTTCGGGGGTGGCCGTGGTCAATGGCCGGATTGTCGAGCAATTACATGTTGAAAACGCGCGGCGTTTGCTGGCACTGTCGGCGCAGATCGAAAAACTGGATAAAGAGGCATAAATGACTTTACTGATCACGGGGCTGGCCCTTTGGGTGGCGGCGCACTGGTTCAAACGCATTCTGCCGGGGCTGCGGGGCCGTATGGGCAATGCGGGCAAGGGTGTTATGGCGCTGCTGATCGTTGGCTCGATCGTGCTGATGGTGATCGGCTATCGTGCCGCGCCGGTCGATTTTGTCTATGATTCTCCGGTCTGGTTTCGCCATATCAACAACACGCTGATGCTGTTCGCGGTGATCCTGTCGGGCATGGGCAAATCGGACGGGCGCTCGGCGGGTTGGCTGCGCCATCCGATGCTGTGGAGCGTGGTGGTCTGGGCGGTGGCGCATTTGCTGGTCAATGGCGATGTGGCCTCTTTGGTGCTGTTTGGCGGCATGGGCGTCTGGGCGCTGGCCTCTATGTTGTTGATCAACCTGCAAGACGGCCCTTGGCAACGCCCCGTAAACGGGGTCTGGGCTGCGGATATCAAGCTCGTCATGGTCTCGGTGGTGTTTTACGGGGTGATCGCCGGGATCCACCACTTTATCGGCCCCTCGCCGTTTGGATTGTAACATGCAAGCATATAGACTGTTAACCGAGGACGACACATCGGATTTCTGCCACAAAGTGAGCGAGGCCCTGGCCAAGGGCTGGGTGCTGCATGGTGATCCGACCATGACATACGATGCCGGGCGCGGCGTGGTGCGTTGCGCGCAGGCGGTGGTGAAGGAATATGAGGGCGAATATACCCCCGATTTGAAACTGGGGCAGCTATGAGCAAAACCGACAGCGGCAATTATTTCGAGGATTTCAGCGTCGGGCAGGTGTTTACCCATGCCACGCCGCGCACCATTTCGGGGGGCGAACGGGCGCTGGTTCAGGCGCTTTATCCGTCGCGTTTCGCGCTGTATTCATCAGACGAGTTTGCCCGCTCCTGCGGTCTGCCCACCAGTCCGGTCGAGGATCTGGTGGTGTTTCATATCGTGCTGGGCAAAACGGTGCCCGATATTTCGCTGAATGCGGTGGCCAATCTGGGCTATGCGGAATTGCGTTTTCTGGTGCCGGTCTATCCGGGCGACACGCTGGCGGTAAGCTCGACAATCATCGGGGTCAAGCAGAACTCCAACGGCAAAAGCGGCGTGGTGTGGCTGCGTACCATCGGGCGCAACCAGCATGGTGAACCGGTGCTGGAATATGTGCGCTGGGTGATGGTGCGCAAACGCAACCCCGACGCCCCTGCGCCGCAAACGGTGATCCCCGAACTGGCGGCGGTGGTCGATGATGTTGCCCTTCCCGAAGGGCTGCATTTCAGGGGTTATGATTCCACGCTGGCGGGCGCGCCGCATCGCTGTGCCGATTACGAAATTGGCGAAAAGATCGACCATGTGGACGCGGTGACCCTGACCGAGGCCGAACACATGATGGCCACGCGGTTGTGGCAAAACACCGCCAAGGTGCATTTTGATACCGGCCAGCGCCCCGACGGGCGGCGGCTGATTTATGGCGGGCATGTGATCAGCATGGCGCGGGCGCTGTCGTTCAACGGGCTGGCCAATGCGCAGATGATCCTGGCGATCAATGGCGGCACCCATGCCAACCCGTGCTTTGCCGGTGACACGCTGCGGGCCTGGTCCGAGGTGCTCGACAAACGCGACAATGCGCTGCGTCTGCGGCTGGTGGCGACCAACGCGCAACAGGGGTTCGACCTGAAACAGGACGGCAAATACCTGCCGCATGTGCTGCTCGACCTTGATTACTGGGTGGCGATGCCTTGAGCCGCAAAATCATCTGCCTCGGCTTTCAGAAAACCGGCACAACCTCGCTGGCGGCGGCGCTGCGGCGGCTGGGCTATGAGGTGGGCGATGCGCTGACCCGGCTGAATAAAGAGGTCAACTGGCGCGGCAATGACGTGGATGCGCAGGTAACGGCCCTGACGCTGGAGATCGCGGGCGGGTTGGAGGCCATTCAGGATTCGCCCTGCGCCTTTATGCACCGCGCCTTCGACGCCGCCTTTCCCGATGCGCGGTTTATCCTGACCACGCGCGACACCGATGACTGGCTGCGCAGCTATCAGCGGTATTTCCCCGACGGCAATAACGGCTTGCGCGCCTGGATGTACAAGGTCGGGCGGTTTTCGGGTAACGAGGACAAGTACCGGCAGATATATGACGATAAAAACGCCGAAATTATCGAATATTTCAGCAATCGCCCCGATGATTTGCTGATTCTGGACATCTTTAACGGTGACGGATGGCTGGAACTGGTCAATTTTCTGGGCAAGGACACGCTCAAGCCGTTTCCGCACAAGAACAGAAGCAAAGGCTAGATTTGTGATCACAGCATTTTTTTCAGTGATCACAAATCCTAGAAACCGAGGATTTTTGGAATGCAACGGCATGCTAAGCCTATCCAAGCCGCGAAAAAGGCGCTAAAACACCGAATGAATCACCCAAGGGCAGGAGACCCCAATGGCAGATGTTAACCGTGGCGACCGACCGCTTTCCCCGCACCTGACGATTTATCGACCGCTTTACACCATGATCCTGTCGATCACCCATCGCATTACCGGCGTCGGGCTGACGCTGGGCCTTGTGCTGGTTACCTGGTGGTTTCTGGCCGCCGCGATTGGCGAGGATGCCTTTGCGGTGGCCGACGGGGTGCTGACCTCGGTTATCGGCGGGTTGGTGCTGATTGCCTCGCTCTGGGCGTTGATGTTCCACCTTTGTAACGGCATCCGGCATTTGTTCTGGGATGCGGGCATGGGGTTCGAGTTGGAAACCGCGTGGCGAAGCGGGCTGGCGGTGATCGCCGGATCGATTGTGCTGACCGTGCTGGTCATGCTGGTTGCATTGGGGGTATTTTGACATGGCTTACCGGACAGACAGACAACGCGTAGAGGGGCTGGGCACCGCCAAGGACGGCACCCGCGAATGGGTCGGGCAACGGGTTTCGGCCATGGCGCTGATCCCGCTGGTAATCTTTTTTGTGCTGCCTTTGGCGCGGCATCTGGGCGGGGGCTATGACGAAATGGTCGCCGTGTACCAGAACCCGTTCAATGCCATTGTCGGCATCCTGTTTTTCATCGTGATCACCTCGCATCTGCGCCACGGCCTGCAAGAGGTGATCGTCGATTATGTTCACGGCAAGACCGCGCTGACGATTTCGCTGTTGGCCAACCAGATGTTTACCGGCGTGCTGGGCGTGACCGGTGTTTTTTCAATCGCTAAAATCGCGTTTGGCGGTTGAGTTCGGAGAAGTAAAATGGCTGCATATGAAATTATCGAGCATGACTATGATGTGGTGGTTGTCGGGGCTGGCGGGGCCGGGTTGCGCGCCACGCTGGGCATGGCCGAACAGGGGCTGAAAACCGCCTGTGTCACCAAGGTGTTCCCGACGCGCTCGCATACCGTTGCCGCGCAGGGCGGCATTGCGGCCAGTCTGGGCAACATGGCGCCCGACAGCTGGCAATGGCATATGTATGACACGGTCAAGGGTTCCGACTGGCTGGGCGATAACGACACCATCGAATATGTGGCCCGCGAGGCTCCGCGCGCGGTTTACGAGCTGGAGCATTACGGCGTGCCGTTCTCGCGCACCGAGGATGGCAAGATCTATCAACGCCCGTTTGGCGGCCACACCACCGAATACGGCGAGGGCGTTCCGGTGCCGCGCGCCTGCGCCGCTGCTGACCGTACCGGCCATGCCATGCTGCACACGCTTTACGGGCAGGCGCTGAAAAACAACGCCGAATTTTTTATCGAATACTTTGCGCTCGACCTGCTGATGGACGAGGACGGGGCCTGCACCGGCGTGGTTGCCTGGAAGCTGGACGATGGCACCATGCACCGCTTTAACGCCAAAAAGGTCGTGCTGGCCACCGGCGGTTCGGGGCGGACCTATTTCAGTTGCACCTCGGCCCATACCTGCACCGGTGACGGTGGCGGCATGGTGGCGCGGGCCGGATTGCCGCTTCAGGATATGGAATTCGTGCAATTCCACCCGACCGGCATTTACGGCATGGGCGCGCTGATCACCGAAGGGGTGCGCGGCGAGGGCGGCTATCTGACCAACTCCGAAGGGGAACGCTTTATGGAGCGTTACGCCCCCACTTTCAAAGACCTTGCCAGCCGCGATGTGGTCAGCCGCTGCATGACCATCGAAATCAATGAAGGCCGCGGGGTCGGGCCGCTCAAGGATCACATCTATCTGAACCTGTCACACCTGCCCAAAGAGGCGATTTTCGAACGTCTGCCCGGCATCGCCGAAAGCGCGCGGGTGTTTGCCGGTGTCGATGTGACCAAAGACCCGATTCCGGTGCTGCCGACCGCACACTATAATAT
>JALXER010000256.1 GCA_027069385.1 Paracoccaceae bacterium | reverse complement strand
GTCGTAGCACAGCGCAAGGGCCGCGCCTGTGTTGGGGCTTTGCACCGGTTCGGGTGGCGCGCTGATTTCCTTGTTGATCACCGCATCGCCGCGCACAATCCGCATTCCGCCCACCAGAAGGTCGATACCACATTCAAAACTTGCCCCGTCCACCGTGCGCGGCTCGGATTTCACCCCCAGCCCCACCACGATATAGCCGCCATTATCCCAGTCCCAGCCGATGTATTGCTCCCGAATATGGCTGCCATAGGCATCAGTCGAGCGCAGGGATATGACAACCGCATCGGGGCCAACGGCTTCGATCAACGGGGCCTCGCGCGTGGTTTCGATAAAATTATCGACAAAAACCGGTGCCGCGCCGGTGATCTCGTGAAAGATGAACAGGTCCACCCCGCCTTCGCCATCCAGCACCAGAACAAAGCGTTCGTCATAGCCGTCCTCGTTCAGGTCGGTGCGGGCAAAGCCGACAACCTGCGCCGGGTCGATCATCGCGGGCTGGGCCGCGGCCCAAACCGGAAAAAGCAGAAAAAATACCAACGCGCGCATGAAGCCTCCTTGAGAATGGCGCGAGTATTGCCTAGGGTTGCCCCTATGACAACCGCTTTCCTGAGCCACCCTGACTGCCTGACCCATATCAACCCGACCGGCCATCCCGAATCGGTAGAGCGCCTGATCGCGGTAAATATCGCGCTGGCTGAACACGACCTGCTGCGCATAGATGCGCCCATGGGCACGGATGCGCATATCCTGCTGGCCCACCCGCAGGCCCATATCGATGCAATCCGCACCGCGCCCGAGGGACCGCTGGACGCGGATACCCATAAATCGCCGGGGTCGCTGGCGGCGGCCTATCGCGCTGTTGGTGCGGTGATCCGGGCGGTGGATATGGTGATGGAGGGGCAGGCCGACAACGCCTTTTGCGCCATCCGCCCGCCGGGCCATCACGCGGAAAAGCAAAAACCCATGGGGTTTTGCCTGTTTGGCAATGTGGCAATCGCCGCCAAACATGCCCTGACCCTGCCCGGGGTTGACCGCGTGGCCATCGTCGATTTCGACGTGCATCATGGCAACGGCACGCAGGATCTGATCTGGGACGATGCGCGGGTATTCTTTGCCTCGACCCACGAAATGCCACTCTATCCGGGCAGCGGTGCGGCCAATGAAACCGGCGCGCATGGCAATGTGATGAATGTACCGCTGGATGCGGGCAGCGGCGGCGCGGTGTTCCGCCAGAAAATGGCCATGCAGGTCTTTCCGGCCGTTGCCGCCTTTGACCCCGACCTGATTCTGGTCTCTGCCGGATTTGACGCGCATCGCGACGACCCGCTGGCCAATCTGGAGCTGGTCGAGGGCGATTACGCATGGGTTACCCGAAAACTGTGCGATCTGGCCGATAAACATTGCGACGGGCGGCTGGTATCTGTGTTGGAGGGCGGCTATAACCTGCATGCGCTGGCCAATTCGGTTGCGGCGCATGTCACCGTTTTGCAGGAGCGCGGCAATGGAAATTAAGGATATGAGCTTTGAGGCCGCGATGAGCGAGCTGGAAACCGTGGTCGGGCAGCTCGAATCGGGCAATGTGCCGCTAGAGGATTCGATCAAGCTTTATGAACGCGGCGATGCGCTGAAAAAGCATTGCGAGGCCAAGCTGGCCGAGGCCGAGGAAAAGGTCGCGCAAATCACCCTTGATGCCGACGGCAACGCCACCGGCACCACCCCGTTCGAGTCGCGTTAACATGTCCGCGCAGGCCCGGTTTCAACAGGCGCTTGCGATGGCGGCAACACGGGTGGAATCCGCCCTACATGCCGGCCTGCCCGATGACGGCACCCGCATGGCCCGCGCCATGCGCCACGCGGTGCTGAATGGCGGCAAACGGATGCGCGCCTTTCTGGTGCTCGAAAGCGCCGCCCTGTTCGGGGCACCGGTTGCGCAGGCCGATGCGGTTGCGGCAGCGATCGAATGTATTCATGCTTATTCGCTGGTGCATGACGACCTGCCCGCCATGGATAACGACGATCTGCGGCGCGGCCTGCCCACCGTGCATGTCAAATGGGATGACGCCACGGCGGTACTGACCGGTGATGCCCTGCAATCGCACGCGTTTGAAACCCTGTCGGGCATCGATGCCGCGCCCCAGAATGTGCTGGCGCTGGTGCGCTCGCTGGCGCGGGCAGCTACGGATATGGTGCGCGGGCAGTACATGGATATCGCCGCCGAAACCGCCTTGGTGCCGCTGGATCTGGCGCAAATCACCGATCTGCAGGCGATGAAAACCGGCGCGCTGATCCGTTGGTCGGCCGGCGCGGGTGCGGTGCTGACCGGAAACGACCCCGCGCCGCTGTACCGCTATGCGGAATTTCTGGGGCAGGCGTTCCAGATTCGCGACGATATTCTGGATATCGAGGGCGATTCGGCGCTGGCGGGCAAACGGCTGAACAAGGATGCGGCGGCGGGCAAGGCCACCTTTGTGTCGCTGCTCGGGCTGGACGGGGCCAAGGCCCGCGCTGCCGATCTGGTGGATCAGGCGGTTGGCGCGCTCGACCCGTTCGGTGCGCGCGCGGAAAACTTGCGTCAGGCCGCGCTTTATACCATAACCCGTGCGACCTGAAGGAAACCAATCATGGCTCGCCCGAACACTCCGCTGCTGGATCGCATCAAAACACCCGCCGATATGAAAACCCTCGGTGACGACGAATTGCGCCAGCTTGCCGACGAGGTGCGCGCCGAGACCATCTCGGTTGTGTCCGAGACCGGCGGCCATCTGGGGGCCGGGCTGGGTGTGGTTGAACTGACCGTGGCGCTGCACGCGGTGTTCGACGCGCCGCATGACAAAATCATCTGGGATGTCAGCCATCAAAGCTATCCGCATAAAATCCTGACCGGACGCCGCGACCGGATGCGGACCCTGCGTCAGGGCGGCGGCCTGTCGGGCTTTACCAAGCGGGCCGAGAGCATTTTTGATCCGTTCGGTGCGGGCCATTCGGCCACCTCGATTTCCGCCGCGCTCGGCTTTGCTGCGGCGCGGGATCTGGGCAGTGCGCCAGAAACCGGTATCGGCGATACGGTGGCGGTGATCGGCGATGGCTCTATTTCCGCCGGCATGGCATTCGAGGGGCTAAACCACGCCGGACATTTGAAAAAGCGTATGTTTGTGGTGCTGAATGACAACGATATGTCGATTGCGCCGCCGGTCGGGGCGCTGTCCTCGTACCTGACCCGCCTTTACGCCGAAACGCCGTTTCAGGAGCTGAAATCCGCCGCCAAGGGCTTTGCCTCGCTATTGCCCCCGCCCTTTGCCGAGGGGGCGCGTCGGGCCAAAGAGGTCGTCAAGTCGATGACCGTTGGCGGCACCCTGTTCGAAGAGCTGGGCTTTTCCTATATTGGTCCGATCGATGGCCATGATATAGAGGCGCTTTTGTCGGTGTTTCGCACCGTGCATGACCGCGCCACCGGGCCGGTGTTGCTGCACGTGATCACCAAGAAAGGCAAGGGGTTTGCGCCCGCCGAAGGGGCACGCGACAAGGGCCACGCGCGCGGCAAGTTTGACCCCCGTACCGGCGAGCAGGCCCGCGCGGTGTCGAATGCGCCCAGCTATACGTCGGTTTTTGCCGGGGCGCTGATTGCGCAGGCGCGGGAGGACAGCCGCATCGTGGGCATCACCGCCGCCATGCCTGACGGTACCGGTATGGACAAATTCGAGGCCGCGTTTCCGCGCCGCATGTTCGATGTGGGCATGGCCGAGCAGCATGCCGTGACCTTTGCTGCCGGGCTGGCTGCGGGTGGCATGAAACCGTTCTGCGCGATCTACTCGACCTTTTTGCAGCGTGGCTATGATCAGGTGGTGCATGACGTGGCGATCCAGAATCTGCCGGTGCGCTTTGCCATTGACCGGGCCGGACTGGTCGGGGCCGATGGCGCGACCCATGCGGGCAGTTTCGATGTGGCCTTTTTGTCCAACCTGCCCAATTTCACCGTAATGGCCGCCGCGGACGAGGCCGAACTGGTGCATATGGTTGCCACCGCTGCGGCGCATGATACCGGCCCGATCGCGTTCCGGTTTCCGCGTGGCGAAGGCACCGGTGTGGACCTTCCTGAACATGGCGACGTGCTGGAAATCGGCAAAGGGCGGATTGTGCAGCAGGGCGCGCGCGTGGCTATGCTGTCGCTGGGCACGCGGCTTGCAGATTGCCTGAAGGCTGCCGAAGGGCTGGGCGCGCGCGGAATAACCCCTACCATTGCCGATGCCCGCTTTGCCAAGCCCCTCGACGCGGATATGATCCTGACGCTGGCGCGCGAACACGAGGTGCTGATCACCATAGAGGAAGGCGCGGTGGGCGGTTTTGGCAGCCATGTGGCGCAGTTGCTGGCAACCCATGAGGTATTCGATAGCGGCCTGAAGTTCCGGCCCCTTACCCTGCCCGATACTTTTCAGGCGCAGGGTACCCCGGCCAGCATGATCGAACAGGCCGGCCTGACCAGCGCCCGGATCGAAGAAACCGCCCTCACCGCCCTTGGCATATCCACCCTGACCAACAAACGCGCCTGAACAGGGGTACTCCCGCACTGCAGGGGCAGAAATGCTTACGCATTTCACCCCTTCCGTTTGGGCCGCGCCCTCGGCTTCGCCATCGGGCGGGTCGCTGCGCTAGCATTGGGTTGAGGGTGGGGGGAAGGTCGGGACGCGCCTATGGCGCGTGAAGGGGAGGGGTGCGATTGTGGTAAGGGTGTGGCGAGATGAAGCCCACCCTAC
>JALXER010000255.1 GCA_027069385.1 Paracoccaceae bacterium | reverse complement strand
TTGGCACGCCAAAGCAGTTGCCATACCCGCCGATGCCTTCGACCACGCCATGCACCAGCGAGCGGGTTTTGGGGTGGGTCGGCTCTCCAAAGCTTAGGGCGTCCATGGCGGCAATCGGGCGAGCGCCCATGGTGAACACGTCGCGCAGAATACCGCCAATGCCGGTGGCCGCGCCCTGATAGGGTTCGATATAGCTGGGGTGGTTGTGGCTTTCCATCTTGAACACCACGCATTGCCCGTCGCCGATATCGACAATGCCGGCATTTTCGCCCGGGCCGCAAATTACCTGCGGGCCGTCAACCGGCAGGGTGCGCAGCCACAGTTTAGAGGACTTGTATGAACAATGCTCGTTCCACATGGCGCTGAAAATGCCCAACTCGGTAAAGCTGGGTTCGCGGCCGATCAGGTCCAGAATGTGTTTATACTCGGCCTGGTTCAGCCCGTGCTTGCGGATCAGTTCAACGGTAATCTGGGGTTCATCGGTCATGGTGGCTCCGAAATCTGGCGTGATACCGCCTTTTAGGCTTGCCGCACCGGATTTGAAAGCCGATATTGGCCCAAATCGGAGAAGAATATGGCGATCAAGCGCAAAGTCTTCGGGCTTGGCCTGAACAAGACCGGCACAACCACGCTGCGCATCGCGCTTGAACGGCTGGGCTATCAAAGCGGTGGCCATCAGGGCAAGCTGATGCAGGCCTATCGGCGCGGCCAGATCGACCGGATTCTGGACTATGCGCAGGGTTTTGACTGTTTCGACGACTGGCCCTGGCCGCTGATCTATCCGGCGCTGTTCGAGCGTTTCGGAGATAGCGCCCGCTATGTGCTGACCCGCCGCGCCTCGGCCGATCACTGGCTGACCAGCATCAAAAACCACGCCGAGCGGGTCTATTCAAAACGCAATCCGCGCAAAATGATCTATGGCTACGAATTTCCCCACGGGGTAGAATCGCACTATACCGCCGTTTATGACCGGCATAACCGGCAGGTGCGGGCGTTTTTCGACCGTGACGACCGGCGGCATCTATTGCTTGAAACCTGCTGGGAAACCGGTGACGGCTGGCCGCAGCTATGCGGGTTTCTGGGCGAAGAACCGCCCGACCGCCCGTTCCCGCATGTCAATTCGGGGGCGATGATCCGGGCAACGGATGACGAATTAGCGCAGAACAGGGCGCTGATCGAGGCGCAGTTGCGCGCCTTAGCCGGTGGTCTTGCTGACTGATTGTCTGGCCAGCGCCGAATCCCGGTCATTGACCCCGACCAGCTTGGCCACCAGCCGCAAAAAGGCGTTTTCCTGCGTGTCGCGCACGTTGTCGGCCAGCACCAGCGCCCACAGGTCGGCAACCAGCGCGAAGCGGTCTTCAAAGGGAATGGCGGCCTTGATCAGGCGGGTCAGATGCACCGTGTCGCCTACGGTGGTTTCCACCTGTTCGGCCCCGTGGCGCAGGCTGGCGGCCCCATTTGCATCCAGCCCATAGCGCCGCGCCAGTATCCGGTCGATCTCGGCGGTTTCGTCGGATGAATAGTCCTGATCGACCCTTGCCAGCCGGACCAGTAGCGCGCCAAGTGCAAGGCGCGCGTCGTCGGCCTCTAACGGGTCGGGGGTAGGGTCGGTTTTGAGACGGGCAAACAGGTGGTCAAACATCGGGTTTCCTTGTTGGCGGGGGCGCTAGTTCAGGGATTCCAGCCACCCCGCATTGCAGTTGATCAGCGCAATCGGATCACCCATTCTGTCTTCCAGAATCTGCACGGCGCGTTGCTGGTCTTTTTCAGACAGGGCGGCAATGCCACGTTCAAATTCCTGCGACGGCGCCTGGATACGGGTGTCCACATAATTTCCGCGTTCATCTTCGGGCAATTGGGCACCCTCGGCGATCAGGCGGATGAAAGTGGTCATTAATTCGATTGTCGGGTCAGGGGTGCGCTCGGGCAAGCACGATTCCAGCGCCTTGCGAATTTTTCCCAGAGTTGCGGGCCGGTTGCGTGTAAGCTGTTCGTTTATGTCATTCAACTGATTGGCAAAAGCCGGAATGGAAACCCCCGATGGCATTTGCACACCTTCCACATATGGATTCCCGTCCGACAGCGAAACCATGCCGCCGCCATCGGCAGAAAAGGACAACTTGTTGTTGATTGCTAAAAATATAGCAACCCCGAACAGGGCGGCGGCAATAAGCAGGTGTTTCATGGCTGTCCTTTTCAAGTCGCGTGGCGATTCGGGCCAAACTTATGCAAAACAAGCCTGAACGGCAACAGCGCGACAAGGCGCTTGGATTAGCCGGGTAGATCGAGCCATTCGGCATTGCAGTTGATCAGGGTCAGCGGGTCGTTCATCTGTTCCATAAAGGTGTTCAGGGCCTGATCGCGGATCTGATCGGGTTGGGTGTTTGCCCATGCATCGAAAACGTCGCTTAGGCGGGCGACCTGATCATGGATATATCCGGGCTGTTCTTCTTTGGTCAGGTCATAGCTTTGCGCGGTGATCTGCACGATGCCGGCCAGAGATTCAACAACCATATCGGCGGTATCATCGGGAAAGCAGGCCGCAATTGCGGTGACAATTTTCGCCTTGGTCGCTTGTGGCTCTTGCTTCAGATGATAGGACAGCGCCTCTATCTGGTTGTCGAAAACCTTTGCCTCGACCTGGGCGGGATCTTCGGTTATCAGCGCGCCGGTTTCCGGGTCTACCGCGACCAGATCACGGTCGTCATAAGGCACATAGGTACGCAATTTATCCTTTGTTGCCATATAGTAAGCAGCCCCGAGCAAGGCAACCGCGATCAGGATATGCTTCATACTGCCCCCTTGTTTGGCACTAAACCAGACGGCTTTGTTTGAGCGCTGCTTTGATAAAACTGGAAAACAGCGGGTGTGGTTTGAACGGACGGGATTTCAGTTCGGGGTGGAACTGCACGCCGATGAACCACGGGTGATCGGGGTATTCGACGATTTCGGGCAGCTTGCCGTCGGGCGAAATCCCCGAGAACTTCAACCCCTTGGCTTCGAGTTGCGGACGATAGGACATATCGACCTCGTAGCGGTGGCGGTGGCGTTCCGAAATGGCGGTGCTTCCGTAGATTTCGGCAATTTTTGAGCCAGGCGTCAACGTGGCGTTATAAGCCCCGAGCCGCATGGTGCCGCCTTTATGGTCGTCGGCCTCGCGCTTGATGGTGCGGTTGCCCTCCAGCCATTCTTTCAGGTGATAGACCACGGGGGTAAAGCGCTTGCCACCGGATTCGTGGTCGAATTCCTCGGAGCCGGCATCGGTAATTCCGGCCAGATTGCGCGCCGCTTCGATCACCGCCATCTGCATGCCAAGGCAGATGCCCAGATAGGGAATATCATGTTCGCGCGCGTATTTGGCCGCCTTGATTTTGCCTTCGGTGCCGCGCTCTCCGAAACCGCCGGGCACCAGAATGGCGTTATAGCCCTGCAAGCGCGCGGCGATGTTATCTTCTTTGTTTTCAAATAGTTCCGCGTCGATCCATTCGGCTTTGACCTTGACACGGTTGTGCATACCGCCATGGGTCAAGGCCTCGGCAATGGATTTATAGGCATCGCCAAGGCTGGTATATTTTCCCACAATCGCCACCCGAACTGTACCCTCGGGGTTGAAAATCCGGTCGGCCACATCGTCCCATTTGGACATGTCGGGGGCGGGCGCGTCGATGATGTTGAACGCTTCAAGCACAGCGCGGTCCATGCCCTCGCGGTGATAGGCCAGCGGCGCTTCGTAAATCGATTTCAGATCCAGCGCCGCGATTACCGCTTCGGGGCGTACATTGCAAAACAGCGCCAGTTTTTCGCGCTCTTTTTGCGGGATTTCGTGTTCGGAGCGACACATCAGAATATCGGGCGCAATGCCGATCGAACGCAATTCCTTGACGGAATGCTGGGTGGGTTTGGTTTTCAACTCGCCGGCAGCGGCCACATAGGGCAGCAAGGTCAGATGCATGAAAATACAACGGCCGCGCTTGTCCTGACTGAACTGGCGAATGGCCTCGAAAAACGGCAGAGCCTCTATGTCGCCCACGGTGCCGCCAATTTCGCACAGTTGGAAGTCCACCTCGTCATCACCAATTTCGATGAATTCCTTGATCTGGTTGGTGACATGCGGAATCACCTGAATGGTCTTGCCCAGATAATCGCCACGGCGTTCCTTTTCCAACACATCCGAATAGATGCGCCCCGAAGACACGCTATCGGTCTTGCGGCACGAAACACCGGTGAATCGCTCGTAATGGCCAAGGTCAAGATCGGTTTCGGCGCCGTCATCGGTGACGAATACTTCGCCATGCTCAAAAGGTGACATGGTACCCGGATCGACGTTCAGGTAAGGGTCGAGTTTGCGTAACCGGACCGAATAGCCGCGCGCCTGAAGCAAAGCCCCCAAAGATGCCGAGGCCAACCCCTTGCCAAGGGAAGAAACAACGCCGCCAGTAATAAAAATGTATCGTGCCATGCCCGATTGGCCCCCGTGAGAATCATCATCTGTGATCATGCAATCCACTGCATCACGGGGTTTGACATATAACGCATTTGCAGACTTATCACAAGATGCCTAACGCAATATCTTGTGGATAACCCGACGGAAACCGCAAGTTTTCCCGTATCTCCCGATTGCCCCCGTAGCTCTCCCGCACTCCAGCCATTGACTGGCTAAAGCCAGCCAACGACTTCCGCTTGGGCCGGGCCTCGGCTTCGCCTCGGCAGGGGGCCAGCCCCCTCTGGCGCAAGCGCCATTCACCCTCGGGATATTCA
>JALXER010000254.1 GCA_027069385.1 Paracoccaceae bacterium | reverse complement strand
ACTCTCAGGGGGGAGCGACGCATGTCGCGAGGGGGCGGAACGCCCCCCTACCGCCCGCAGGGCGGCCCGGCCCAAAGGGAAGCCCTGTGTTTGGCTTGCCAAACACAAGGCTGGACTGCGGGAGAGCTACGATTGTGAAAGGGTCCGGCGGATGGCGTCTTGCCAACCGGCATAGAGCGCGGGTGGTTGTGATCCGCTTGGTTCAAAGCGGTGTTCCAGCGCCCAGCTTCGGGCAAATCCGTTTTGGTCGGGGTAGACCCCTGCGCGCATCCCCGCCAGCCAGGCCACGCCTAGCGCGGTGGATTCCAGCACTTGCGGCCGGTCGACCGGCGCATCCAGCGTATCGGCCAGAAACTGCATAGCCCAGTTATTTGCCGTCATGCCGCCATCGACCCGTAGCACGGTATTACCGGAATGTGCCCAATCGCCTTGCATAGCCGCCAGCAGGTCCCTGGTCTGATAGCCAATGCTTTCCAGCGCCGCGCGGGCAAATTCCGCCGGACCGGACCCGCGCGTCAGGCCATAGATCGCCCCGCGGCATTCGGAATCCCAATAGGGCGCCCCCAGCCCGACAAAGGCCGGCACCAGATAGAGCCGCTGGCCCGGATCGGCTGCCTCGGCCAGCGCCTCGGTTTCGGCGGCATCCGCAATAACCCCCAGCCCGTCGCGCAGCCATTGCACCACCGCCCCCGCCACAAAGATCGAGCCTTCGAGCGCATAGGTCACCTGCCCGTCCAGTTGATAGGCAATCGTGGTCAGCAGCCGGTTTTCAGATTTGACCGCCCGCCCGCCGGTATTAAGCAGCGCAAAACAGCCGGTACCATAGGTGGATTTCATCATGCCCGGCTCGAAACACGCCTGCCCGATGGTTGCCGCCTGCTGATCCCCCGCAACGCCAAATATCGGGATATCCGCATCAAACACCTGCGCCACGCCAAAATCGGCGGCGCAATCGAGCACCTCGGGGAGCATTTCTATCGGCACATCCAGCAGATCGCATATCTGCGCATCCCACGCGCCTTCATGGATATTATATAGCATGGTGCGCGCTGCATTGGTGGCATCGGTAACATGGCGTGCGCCATTGGTCAGTTTCCAGACCAGATAGCTGTCAACCGTCCCGAAGGCCAGATTGCGCCCGCGCGCATCCGGCACATTATCCAGTATCCATGCGATTTTTGTGGCCGAGAAATAGGGGTCGAGCAACAGGCCGGTTTTCGCGGTAATCATTGGCTCGTGCCCCGCTGCACGCAGGGTGGCACAGGCCTCGGCGGTGCGCCGGTCCTGCCAGACGATGGCGTTATAAATCACCTCGCCGCTGTCCCGATCCCAGATCAGCGTGGTTTCGCGCTGGTTGGTAATGCCGATCGCCGCGATATCCGCCGCCTTGACCCGCGCCTTTTCCATCGCCTTGAAACAACTGTTCAGGCTGGTGCGCCACAAATCGGCCGGGTCATGCTCGACCCAGCCCGATTGCGGGAAATGCTGCGGGAATTCCTCGGCTGCGCTGGCCACAATCCGCATATCCGCATCGAACAGGATCGCGCGGCTGGATGTGGTGCCTTGATCGATCGCCAGAATATGGCTCATACGGCGGTCAATTCAGCGGTCAGGGCGTCGATATCACCGCGATGGGCGGCCAGCTTGTTGCGGATTTCCTCGCGTTCCGAGGCCAGCAGCGAGATGCCCTCGATGATCAGGTCGATCAGCTTGATCTGCCCCGAGCCGTCCGACACCCACCATTCTAGTTCGAACGGGGATTCGTTGACCTTGCGCACCATGGATTTGACCAGCACCCCCTTGCGGCCCGCGTCGCGGGTTTGCACGATGGTGATGGTTGCGCCGCGATACTCGCGAAACTGGCGGCCGTATTTATAGGAAAGATAATGGCCGAACGCCTGCGCAAAGGCGCGTTGCTGGCTGGCCGAGGCGCTGCGCCGCGCCGGTCCAAGCACCGAACGCGCAATGATGTTGATATCGGCGTAAGAGGTAAACACCCGTTCGAACCGCGCCAGCATCTGCGCCTCGGTGCGGTTGGAATTGATCACCGTCAGCACATCGTCAATCACGCCCTGCACATAGGAAGACGCCCGCGATTCGGCCAGTGCAAAGGCTTTGAGCGGCAGGCAGGCAATTGCAGCACCGGCCAGCAGGCCGCGTCGGGTCAGGGTTATCTTAGTCAAGGGCATAAGGATCCTCCAGATCGTCAATATTGACTTCGCCGGCAATCGCGTGGCGCTTGTTCAGCATATAGGAAAGCCGCTGCGCCGCGTAACTATCGGCTGATTCGTACAGCAGCGCATTGATCAGATCGTCATATTCGTGCCGCGTCCCGATCAGGTTGAGCGCCCGCAGGCCAAACAGGTAATAGGCCTGTTCTTCGGTCACCATATGGTTGACCGGATCAATCGCCAGATCCACAACCATGCCCACCGTGTCGCGCACCGTGCTTGGCCCGATCAGCGGCAGTTCAAGATAGGGGCCTTCGGGCACATCCCACGAGGCCAGAGTCTCGCCAAAATCGGTGGGACGGTCAAAAATCCCCATCTCGGCAGCCGCGTCGAACAGACCGGCAAACCCGAGGGTCGAGTTGATCAGGAAGCGCGACAGCGTAACCCCCGCATCTTTGCCATCCCCTTGTAAAACATGGTTGATAAAGGTGCGTGGCTGGCCAAGGTTGGTCATGCTGTTATCCAGCATATTGCGAATTTCGGGCGGCACGACCGAGCCGTAGACCCCCGAAACCGGCCGCAGAACCAGTGAATCAACCGTCTTGTTGAATTCGTGAATTCCACGGTTCACATTCTCGAACGGGTCATAAATTTCGTCAGGAGCCTGCTGTGTAGATGCCGCACATCCGCTTAGCATGACCGCAATCAGCGCCACAATCGGCAATCTGGATAGTTTCATCGTTAACCGCATAAGGTTGTTTCCAATAGCCTCGACTTAATAATATAGTCACCCTTAACAAAATAAATAGATGTGCCCCGAATGTCGATAGATTCGTTTCCGGGCCAGCTAAAATGCGCTAGGAAAGCATGGAACACGCAAGAATTGCAGCCGCGGGCAAGGCCGAGATGACGCGAATATTGCGCCGTTACTACGGTGCGCTGGCGGCGATCGGGTTGTTCAGCGTGTTTGTCAACATCCTGATGCTGACCGGTTCGCTGTTTATGCTTCAGGTCTATGACCGCGTGCTTGGCAGCCGCTCCGAGGAAACGCTGGTCGCGCTGGTGGTGCTGGTTTCGATGCTTTACGCCATCATGGGCATGCTGGACTATGCGCGCGGGCGTATTGCGGCGCGTATCGGGGCCGGTTTTCAGGCCGGTCTGGACGCAAGGGTTTTCGATGTGCTGATGCGCCGCGCGGTCAGCTCCGAGGAACGCGCCCGCCCCGCCACCGGTCTGCACGATGTCGAGGCCATCCAGCGGTTGCTCAGTTCTCCGGCCCTGTTCGCGTTTTTCGACCTGCCCTGGACTCCGTTTTTTCTGGGGGCAATCTTTATCTTTCACTGGCAATTGGGCGTGGTTGCCCTGATCGGGGGGGCGGCGCTGATCAGCATTACGGTGCTGAACCAGCTTTTGACCCGCCGCCATGTGGCGCGGGCCGGCAGCACCGCTGCACAGGCCAGCGCCATTGCCGACGGGCTGCGCAATCAGGCCGAGGTGGTGCGCGGGCTGGGCATGCACCAGCAGGCCCTGTCCCGCTGGAGCAAAACCCGCACCGATGCGCTGAACGCCACCATTACCGCCTCGGACCGGACCGGCGGGTTTACGGTTCTGTCCAAGACCCTGCGCATGTTCCTGCAAAGCGCCATGCTGGCCGTGGGCGCCTGGCTGGTGCTCAAGGGCGAAATGACCGCCGGTGCCATGATTGCCGGATCGATCCTGCTGGGTCGCGCGCTAGCCCCGATCGAACAGGCGATTGGCCAATGGTCGCTGGTGCAACGGGCCAAACAGGCGCGGGTATCGCTGGCATTGCTGCTCGGCTCGGTCCAACCCGAGGCCCCGCGTACTACCCTGCCGCGCCCGCGCGCCTATTTCGACCTGTCGCAAGTCACCGTTGTGCCGCCGGGCGACAAACTGGCCACCTTGCGCATGGTGTCGTTCCGCATCGAGCCGGGGCAGGCGCTGGCCGTGATTGGCGAGAGCGCCTCGGGCAAATCGACGCTGGCACGGGTGCTGACCGGCATCTGGAATCCGGTCTCGGGGAAAATCCGCCTGGACGGGGCAACGTTGGACCAGTACGGCTCCGATGCGCTCGGGTCGTATATCGGCTATCTGCCGCAGGACGTGGCATTGTTTGACGGAACCATTGCCGAGAACATCGCCCGCCTGTCGCCGACCCCCGACGCCGAAAAGGTGATCGAAGCGGCCAAAAAGGCCGACGCGCACGAGATGATCCTGCAACTGGATCAGGGGTATGACACCCGCGTTTCGGGCGGCGGTGGCCGGTTGTCGGGCGGGCAGAAACAGCGGATCGGGCTGGCGCGCGCCATGTATGACAATCCGGTCATGCTGGTGCTGGACGAACCCAACTCCAACCTTGATTCACACGGGGGTGACGCGCTCGACGCGGCAATCCGCACCATGCGCAGCGAAGGCGGCGCGGTGATTATCATGGCGCACCGCCCGTCGGGCATTGCCGAATGCGATCTGGTTGTGGTGCTGGACAAGGGCGTGGTCAAGGCCTTTGGACCGCGCGACGAAGTGCTGAAAAGCATGACCCAGAACTACAGCCAGATATCCGACGAGATCAACAAGGG
>JALXER010000253.1 GCA_027069385.1 Paracoccaceae bacterium | reverse complement strand
GGATTCGGGCTTGGACGGGGCAGCGGCCGCGTCCGGAGCAGAGGGCGCCCCCGCATCGTTTAACGGGGCCTGATGCCACTGGTTCATGCATGAACTACATTCAACGTCGCGCCCCTCGGGGGGGATGGCATCGTCGTCTACTTCGTACTTGGCCTTACATTCCGGGCATACAATCAACATGATCAAATCCTATTCTCGCGAACAATCCGCCGATTCGCGCATTCTTAACCATAAACACACCTTGCCGGGGTTCCAAGTGAAACGAACAGCATGTCGGGCTTGTGATTGTCGACACAAAATGAGAATGTCTGCTGACAAAACCGCAGGAGAATATGGTGATCACCCTGAAAAACGCCGGCTTCAGCTATGGGAGCGAACCGGTTCTGAAAAATATGACGCAGGAATTCGCGCCGGGGTCGTTCTATTTTCTGACCGGTTCTTCAGGGGCGGGTAAATCGACCTTTCTGAAACTGTGCTATCTGGCCTTGCCACCCACCACCGGTGAGGTCGAGGTTTTTGGCCGAAACGTGCAAAAACTGTCGCGAAACCAGATCAGTAGCGTTCGGCGGCAAATCGGTGTGGTGCATCAGGATTGCGCCTTTCTGGACCATCTGAGCGTTTACGAAAACATCGCCCTGCCGCTGGAGGTTTCGGGCAAAAGCCTGAAGGATAATCTGGAAAACCTGCATGATTTGCTGAACTGGGTCGGGTTGACCCATCGCAAAGACGCATCACCCGCCGAGATTTCGGGGGGCGAACGCCAAAGGCTGGCGCTTGCCCGTGCGGTGATCATGGCCCCTGAAATGATTGTCGCGGACGAGCCGACCGGCAATGTTGATTGGGAAATGGCCACGCGCCTGTTGTCGCTGCTGGTCGAGCTTAACAAAATGGGAAAGACAATTCTGGTGGCAACGCATGACCTGAACCTGATCCGGCTGGCCAAAAATCAGGTTTCCGCGCGGGTGTTGCGCCTGAAAAAAGGTGAATTGCTGGTCGCGGGGGCCGAGCTATGATCGCATTTTTCAAGACCGGCAGCACCGCCGAGCGGATCGTGCCACCGGGGGGGAACTCGGCCTTTCTGGTCGGTTTCGCGGCGGCGGCCATGGCCTTTATCGCGGTGTTTGCGCTGTTTTTATCCATGGCCGTAGGCCGGTTGGCGGATCAGTGGTCTACGGAACTGGCGCGCTCTGCCACGGTGCAAATTGATGGGCCGGACGCCGAAGCAGAGGTGCAAACCGTGCTGGACCTGCTGGCCACGACCCCGGGGATTGTCAGCGCAAAAGTGCTGGACCGCGAGGCGCAAACCGCGCTGCTGGCCCCGTGGCTGGGGCAGCATCTGATGCTCGACAGTCTGCCCTTGCCCCATCTGATCAGCGTGGAACTGGATGAAAACGGCCCCGATCTGACCAGCCTGAACCTGCGCCTTGCGGCCGAGGCCCCGGGCGCAAGTTTTGACGACCACGGATACTGGCGGCGTCCGGTGATCAAAACCGCGCGGCATATGCGCTGGCTGGCCGGGCTGTCGCTGGTGCTGATTGCCGCCACCATGGCGGTGATCGTGGTGCTGTCGGCCAATGCGGCGCTTGCCGCCAATGCCTCGATCATCCGCACCTTGCGCCTGATCGGCGCGCGCGACAACTATATCGCCCGCGCCTTTGTCCGGCGGATCACCGCGCGCGCCAGTCTGGGGGCGGTGGTCGGGATGATCGGTGCCATGGCCCTGATGCTGGTTTTCCCCGATACCGAGGGGGCAGGCGCGATCCTTAGCGGGGTGACCCCGCAGGGCTGGCAATGGCTGCTGCCGCTGCTGGTGCCGCTGTTTGTTGCGCTTACCGCCTTTTATGCAACGCGCATGGCCGCCTATCGCCACTTGCGCCGCGCCCCCTGATTCAACCGGAGTCCCCATGCTGCTTCTTCGTTCGCTATTTTTCGATTTCATGATGTATTTCAGCATGTTGGTAATTGGCGTGCTGCTGTCCCCCATGGCGATCTGGTCGGTTGGGGGCACCTACTGGGTGATGAAATTCTACAGCCGCACGGTGTTCTGGCTGCTTAGGGTGATCTGCAACCTGAAGGTCGAATTCCGCGGGACCCCGCCGGATGGCGAGCAGATCGTCTGTGCCAAACACATGTCGTTTCTGGATATCCTGATGTTGATGCACGCCTTGCCACGCGCCAAGTACATCATGAAAAAAGAGCTGGTCTGGGCACCGATTATCGGCCTTTATGCGCTGCGTATCGGTGCCGCCCCCGTGGCCCGTGGCAAAAAGGGCGCGGCGGTGGCCAAGATGGTCAAGGATATGAACGAAGCCAAGAAAAAGGACCCGGGCCAGTTGGTGATCTATCCGCAAGGCACGCGGGTGCTGCCGGGACAACACAAGCCCTATAAGGTCGGGGCAGGGGTGCTTTACAGCCGTTTCGGGCTGGATTGCGTACCCGCTGCCAGCAATACCGGCGTGTTCTGGGCGCGTCGCAGCCGCTATCGCAAGCCCGGCGTCGCCATCATGGAATTTCTTGAGCCGATCCCCGCGGGATTGGAGATTCCGGATTTTATGGAAAAGATCGAAACCGTGTTGGAGACCGAATCCGACCGCTTGATGGTCGAGGCCGGTTTCGTGTTCCCCGAACCGTCAGGCGGCGAGTGACTTTTTCCCGATTTCCAGAAACCGTTTGCGCCGCGCACTGATCAACTTTTTACCGCTTTTGCCGGACAGTTCGTCCAGCATCGACTGGATCGCTTTGCCGACCGAGGCAATGGTGGCCTCGCGGTTGCGCTGCGCGCCGCCGACCTCTTCGGGGATAATCCGGTCGGCCACGCCCAGCTGTTTCAGGTCTTGCGCGGTCAGGCGCAGGGCTTCGGCGGCCTCGCGCATTTTCTCGGCGTCTTTCCATAGGATCGCCGCGCAGCCCTCGGGCGAAATCACCGAATAGACCGAGTGTTCCAGCATCGCCAGCCGGTCCGCCGCCGCAAAGGCAACCGCCCCGCCCGAGCCACCCTCGCCAATGATCACCGCAACCAGCGGCACGCCGATCTGTAGGCATTTTTCGGTGGCGCGGGCGATGGCCTCGGACTGGCCACGCTCCTCTGCGCCCTTGCCGGGATAGGCCCCTTGCGTGTCGATCAGGGTCACAACCGGCAGGCCGAACCGGTCGGCCAGATCCATCAGGCGCGTGGCCTTGCGATAGCCCTCGGGGCGGGCCATGCCGAAATTGCGTTCGATTCGCGACTTGGTGTCGTTACCCTTTTCCTGCCCGATTACCACAACCGGTTGATCGTTAAACCGTGCCAGACCGCCCATGATCGCGTGATCATCGGCAAAATTCCGGTCGCCGGCCAGCGGGGTATATTCCTGAAACAGCGCGTCGATATAATCGATGCAATGGGGCCGGTCGGCGTGGCGCGCCACCAGACATTTGCGCCACGGTGTCAGGGTTGTGTACAGCTCCTTAAGCAGTTCCTCTGCCTTGGCATCAAGCGCGCGCGCCTCGTCTTCCACATCCATCTCGGGGTTCTGGCGCGCCATAGCCCGCAATTCCTCGGCCTTGCCTTCGATTTCGGCCAGACCTTTTTCAAATTCGAGATAGTTGTGCATAATCGATTCCTGTTTGCTTTGCGCATATATGGCTAGATTTGCCTGAAATTGCAACGGCCCTAAAACAGCAATACATGTTAAAGCAAGGCGGGCCACAAGGGGTCCGGAACCACCGAATCGAAAAGGCAAAATGGCAAACTCTTACGAAAAGCGGCTGATCCGCGTGCTGGAATACATCTTTGACAATCCCGCCGGGGATCTGTCGCTGGATAGATTGGCCGAAGTCGCGGCGATGTCGCGGTTTCACTGGCATCGGGTGTTTCACGCGATGACGGGTGAAACCTGTGCCGAGGCCGTGCGCCGTATCCGTTTGCACCGTGCCGCGCTGTGGCTGGTGCAAACCGACCGGCCTATGGCACGAATCGCGATCGATTGCGGCTATGGCTCGGTCCAGAGCTTTTCGCGCGCATTTCGAGAGGATTACCGCCTTACGCCCGGTCAGTTCCGCAAACGGGGAGCGGTTGAACGCGCCCTGATCAATGATAGAAAAGGAACCTACCCCATGTATACCGTAGAATTTGCCACCCAGCCCGAACGGCACCTGATCGGCCTGAACCACACCGGCCCCTATACCGAGATCGGCAAGGCGTTCGAAAGCCTGAGCACCATCATCACCAGCCGCAACCGCTGGGCCGATGTCCGTGGGCTGGTCGGGGTCTATTTTGACGATCCGAACGCCGTTGCTCCGCAAGACTTGCACAGTTTTGCCGGTATGGCGGTGGATGCGGGGGCTGCGGGCGAGGATGGCTTGGAGGCGCTAACTCTGGAGGGCGGCGATTATGTGGTGCTTCATTACAAGGGGCCGTATTCGGGTATCCAGAACGCCTATCACTATTTGTTTGGTGACTGGTTGCCGAATTCGGATTATGAGCCAAGGAACGCGCCCAATTTCGAAATCTACCTCAATTCCCCCGTCGATACGCCGCCCGAGGAATTGCTGACCGAGATTTACACCCCGTTCAAACCGCTGGCTGGCTAATCTTTTCGGCCTGCTCGACAATCACCTGCGCCTGCCGGATCGAGGCAAGGTCGATCAGGCGGCCTTTGTAAACGGCGGCGCCCTGACCTTCGGCCTTGGCTTGCTCCATGGCGGCCAGAATTTCGCGTGCTTCGGTGATCTGGGCTTCGGACGGGGTGAAAACCTGATTGGCCAGCGCAACCTGCTTGGGGTGGATGGCCCATTTGCCTACCATCCCCAGCGTAGCCGAGCGC
>JALXER010000252.1 GCA_027069385.1 Paracoccaceae bacterium | reverse complement strand
CCAGCGGAGTCAGCTATGCCATGGGCGCGGCTTGGGGGGGGATGAACACCGCCATGCTGGTGCTGGTGCTGGCGGTCTGGCTGGTGGTGGTGATGCCCGGCATGCTGGGCATTTCGGCGATCGTCAATGCACAAGGCAAGGTGGGACGGTTTATTCTGCATGTGTTCGCGGCGATTGGTCTGTATTTTATCGGAATTGTGCTAACTGTGCTGGCCATAACCGTCTTTTAACCGTTAGGCTGACCTATGACCAACGTAACCGACAGTGCTCAAAAGAAATGCAGCTATTGCGACACCCCCGCCCCGCGGCTGGCGTTCAGGTGCAAGACCTGCGGGTCTCCGTTACCCAGAATGCTGCCGCCGGGCTGGAAAATACGCGACGGGCGGCTGGTGTTTCGGGCTCCGGTCTGGAGCCTGCGCAAAACCGGCTTTGTCTGCGCGGGTGGCAGTGCGGTATTGGGCGCGCTAAGCCCGTTTGGCCTGTTCGCGATGATCGCGCTGTTCTGGGTCGCGCTGTTTACCCCGGGCACCCTGACCCTTGCCACATGGCGCAATGCGCAAAATAACATGACGGTGCTGGCCGGAAACGCGGCGATCTCGGTCGGGGTCTGGCTGCTATGCGCGATTATTCTGAAGGCCGCGTCAGCGTCGGTGGGCGGGCCGTTTTGAGCGCGCTTCTGGCCACCCACGGGCTGGGTTGGCTGGTGCTGGCGGTGCTGGTTGCGGGCATGGTACGGGGCTTTAGCGGCTTTGGCTCGGCCCTGGTCTATGTTCCGGTTGCCGGTGTGTTTTTGCCACCCGCGCAGGTGGTGGCGACCATGGTTGTTTTCTCGTTGATCGGGCCGCTGCCCCTGTTGCCGCGCGCATGGCGCGAATGTGCCCGCGCCGAGGTGTTACGGCTGGCGCTCGGGGCGCTGGTTGGCGTGCCGCTGGGGGTGTTTTTGCTGACCCGTCTGGATGGCGAAGTGTTCCGCTGGCTGGTCTCGGGTATCGTGTTGTTGACACTGGGCGCGCTGGTGTCGGGCTGGCGGTATACGCGCGCGCCTGCCAGCGGGGTAACGCTGGGCGCGGGGTTTCTGAGCGGCGCTCTGGGGGGCTTTGTCGGGTTGCCCGGCCCGCCGGTTATTCTGCTGTATCTGGGCGGGCGCAAGGCGGTAGCGCAGATCCGCGCGGCTATTCTGCTGTTTCTGTTTATCAGCGATACGCTGGTGATGGGGGTGTTTGTGCTGCGCGATATGCTGTCGCTGCAAACGGTGATGGTCGGGCTGGTGCTGGGGGCGGGGTATCTGGTTGGCGGGCTGATCGGGGCACGCCTGTTTGACCCGTCACGCGAACGGTTGTTTCGCGTGATCGCTTACGGGATTATTCTGGTTGCCGCGTTATTGGGGCTGCCTGTTTTCGGCTGACGACTTGTTCGCGCCACAGGGTAAACACCCCGGCGGCCACAATAATGCAGATGCCGGTTAAGGCCCAGAAATCGGGGATGTCGCCAAAAGCGATCAGCCCAAGCAGGATCGCCCAGATCAGCACCGTATAGCGAAATGGCGAAACAAAGGCGATATCGCCATGGCGCATGGCCGCGACACCGGCAACGTACCCTACAAGAATAAACCCCGCCGCGCTGCCCAGTTCCAGCCACGCCCGCAGTGGCACCGCTTGCCATTCCTGTGTCACCGCACCAATTCCGGCCACGGCGGTTACGCCCACGGCGGTAAACAGCGCCACGAATAGCGAGGGCGTGGACGCGGGCAGGCGGCTGGTGGTCAACTCGCGCAGGGTGACAAAGCCTACCGCGGCCACCACCCACAGTGCATAGATGTTAAAGCCGCTGCCGCCGGGTTGCACGATCAGCAACACCCCGCCAAACCCGACCAGAATCGCGCCATAGCGCTGCCAGCCGACCTTTTGCCCCAGAAAAACCGACGCCCCCAGCGCAACGGCCAGCGGCAGGGATTGCAATATCGCCGTCGCGTTGGGCAGGGGCATGTGGAACAGCCCGGTCAGAAAGCAGAACGTTGCGGCAATCTCGCCAAAGGCACGCCACAGAACGATGCGCAGCTCGGAGGGTTTGGGGCGATAGCGCAGCGCACCTTGCTGCCAGGCCAGCAGGCCCAGCAAGGTGCTGACCGCCAAGCCGCGCATAAACACCGCCTGCGCCAGTTCCAGATCGGCCGAGGCGAGCTTGATCATCGTGTCGTTCAGCACATATCCGGCCATAGCCAGCATCATGAATACCGCACCGCGCAGGTTTTCGCCTTTTCCGCCCATGGATGATTCCCCGTTTGTTCGGGGTCACCATAGGGGATAAGGAGGGCAGAACCAATGGTGCCTTTTTCGCCGGAAACAGGGCGCAACCGATGCAAAAACCGACCCTACTAAACCGGTTTAGTAGGGTCAATTAGAACGCCGATAACACAATGATAAATAACGAGAATATGTAAAACTAGTTCGGTAGTAAAAACCGGTTCGGCCCGCGAACGTCGCGTTATCCGTCCCGACCGGGTTCGTCGGGGTTGGATGAGAACAGTGCAATCTTGTTGCCTTGCGGGTCGCGAAGATAGCCGACATAAAAACGCGGCCCGTAAGAGTCGCGAAAGCCCGGTTGGCCCTCGTCAGCGCCACCCGCGTCAAGCGCAGCGGCGTGAAGGGTGCGAACCTGTTCCTGGTTGTTGGCCTCGAATGCAACCATCACCCCGTTTCCGGCCGAGGCGGGGCACCCGTCATAGGGGGATTTGACATAGAAATCCGGCAAAGCCGCGGCCTGATTGGGCAAGGTATAACTCAGATCACCGTGGTATTTTTCCAGCCGATAGCCAAGTGCCGGCAGGAACGCGGAATAAAACCGTTCCGCACGGGCGATGTCATTTGCACCAACGGTTACATAGGCAATCATTCTGTATTTTCCTTTGCCAAAGCCCGGATCTTCGCCCAAGCTTACCACATTCCGCCCAAGCCTCCACCCCGTCCGGTTCCACGACCCCTTGCCCGACCTTTACCTGAGCGAAAAACTCGTATATTCAGCAACCAAGCGCGGCACCGATTGCGCGAAGTGATTCCAAATAACAAAAGAGGGGGCCTGACAATGGCTTTTGAACTACCTGATCTTCCTTATGCCCATGATGCGCTGGCCGCTGGCGGCATGTCGCGGGAAACCATGGAATACCACCATGACCTGCACCACAATGCCTATGTGACCAATGGCAACAAGCTGATTGCCGGCACCGAATGGGAAGGCAAATCGCTCGAGGACATTATCACCGGCACCTATGCTGCTGGTGCCGTTGCGCAAAACGGCATTTTCAATAATGCCTCGCAACACTGGAACCACAGCCAGTTCTGGGAAATGATGGGCCCGTCGGGCCGAGCCATGCCTTCCGAACTGGAAAGCCGTATCGTTGACGCGTTTGGCTCGGTCGATGAATTCAAGGCGCTGTTTTCGGCGGCGGGCGCCGGGCAGTTCGGCTCTGGCTGGTGCTGGCTGGTGGTTGATGGCGACGGTACGCTGAAGGTGACCAAAACCGAAAACGGCGTCAATCCGCTGTGCTTTGGCCAGACCGCGCTGCTGGGCTGTGATGTGTGGGAGCATTCCTATTACATCGATTTCCGCAATGCGCGGCCCAAATACCTGTCCAACTTTCTTGACAATCTGGTCAACTGGGAAAACGTGGCCGAGCGTCTGTCCAACGCTTAGGGGCAGGGTCTTGAACCACTGCATATGGCCACCTTTCGGGGTGGCCATTTTTGTAAATTGGAGGGCACAGGCGTGAGCGATCCGGCAAAAGGGGTCTGGGCGATGCTGGCGGCCTGCGTGCTCTGGGGGCTGTCGCCGCTGTTCTACAAGCAATTGGTGGGGGTGCCACCGTTAGAGGTGCTGGCGCATCGAACCCTTTGGTCGCTGGTGTTGTTCGCGCTTATCCTGCTGGCCCGCCGCCGGTTGGGCGCGCTGGTCAAGGCGGTAACGGGGTGGCGTTCAGTCATGGCCGTGGGGCTGGCGGCCCTGCTGATTTCGGTCAACTGGTTTCTGTTTATCTGGGCCATACAGGTTGGCCGGGCGCTGGAGGCCAGCCTCGGGTATTATATCTTTCCGCTTGTGGCGGTCTTTCTGGGCATGGCGCTGTTTGCCGAACCGCTGAACAGTGCGCAGCGGCTGGCGATTTCGCTGGCAGCGCTGGCGGTGTTGCTGCTGTCGGTCGGTCTGGGCAAGGTGCCGTGGATTGCGCTGGTACTGGCCGTGACCTTTGCTCTTTATGGAGTATTAAAGAAACGCATCGGCATAGGTCCGATGGTTTCGGTTGCGGCCGAGGTATTGTTGCTGGCTCCGTTTGCTGCGCTTTGGTTATGGGGCGTGCATGCGCTGGGCTGGCAGGGGCAGGGCACCTTTGGGCAGAACTGGCGCGACAGCGTGTTGCTGGTGTTGTCCGGCCCGATGACCGCGGTACCGCTGATGCTGTTTTCCTATGCCGTGCCGCGCGTGCGCCTGTCCACGATCGGTATCCTGCAATATCTGAACCCGACCTTGCAGTTTCTGGTTGCCGTACTGGTTTTCGCCGAGCCGTTCTCGTTGCTGCAACTCGGCGCTTTCGGAATGATCTGGCTGGCGCTGGCGATCTATTCGGGGCAGGCACTGGTGGCAGAACGGGCACCGCGCCATGGGCCCGGGAAACCATTCCGTTAACGCCTTTGGGAAATCGAAATCACGCCGCGCCGGTTAGCTTGGGCTTATCCCAGACAAGTTCATGCAATACAACCCGGACCAGAAAACCCGCAGCCCCCTTCTGTATGAAAGCCCTGAATCGTAGCGCTCCCGCCTGCTGTCGGCGTCATTGCTTGCGCAATGAGCCTCCAGCAGTTGAGCCGAGCCGTCTGCCTCTGCGGGGAGCCGCAAGCGGCCCCCCTTATCGGCAGAGCTTGTGCGGGCACAAGCAGGGGGCCAGCCCCCTCTGGCGCAAGCGCCATTCACCCCCTCGGGGTATTTTTGAAAAGAAGAAGGGGAGTGACTTCCAATTTTGACAAATACTCTCAGGGGGGAGCGACACCAAGTCGCGAGGGGGCGGAACGCCCCCCTACCGACCGCAGGTCGGCCCGGCCCAAACGGAAGTCGTGTTTGCGCAAGCAAACGCGGCTGGAGTGCGGGAGTGCTCCGTTAATGAACGCGCCAGACCGAATGAGCGCAAACGTCGATGCTGATCGTGGCGGCTTCGCGCTCTCCCTGAAACTCGGCGACCAGATCATAGACGCAGGCATTGGCGGGATTGGCAAAGTTGATACTGATATATCCGCGAGGCGCTATGGGGGCCTCTGTGATGACCGAACGCCGCCCGCCTTGTGCCTTTCCATAGACCCGCAAAACCGGCAAGGGGGTATCGTTGACGATATCCAGCACCCGGTTCCTGCCATCCGGCTCGGCCGGGGACGGCGTTGTACAAGCGGTTAATCCCATAAGAAAAAAAGCGATGATAAGCCGGTTCATAGGTCTGTCCTGCGCGGGTCCAAAGGGTGCGGCGCTTTCTAAGCCCGATTGGCCAAAAAGGGAAGGGGGATGCGAAACGTGGTTTCCAGATGTGATCGAGAGTGCCAGGACAGGCCGCAATCCCGTTCGGTGGAATGCATTTGTAACAAATATCGCGGAACAGTGTTAACCGTAATCTTGCATAACCTATTCGTGTTATTAGCGAATCACCTTGTTGAATGGTCAAAAATCTGTTATGTCAAACCAAATGTAAGTTGTATTTTATCCCGTGTTTGAGGCATTTCGCGTTATTTCATGGCGTATCGGGGTGTTTTGGGGGCAACGGGAGCTGACGCACCTTTGAATTGGTGTGATTCGTGTAAGTGGTGGTGTGAGTGTAATAATTGCAAGATTATCGCACAATTCGGGGTTCAGGAGAACTACAATGAAAATCAAGTTGTTCAAAAAGTTTCGCAAGGACGAAGACGGCGGCATATTGGTGTTTTCGCTGATCATGTTTCTGGTCATGGTACTGGGCAGCGGGATGGCCGTTGACTTTGTGCGCCACGAAACCGAGCGCGAAACCCTGCAGGATGCCCTGGATCGCGGGGTGCTTGCCGCAACGGCGTTTGAACAATTGCTTGACCCCGAAGACGTTGTTTTCAGCTATGTAGAGGCCGCGGGGCTGGATCCGGTGGCGCTGGGCGTGACGGTCAATTCCGACATTTCGCTGAACTCGCGGCGGGTGTCCGCGACGGGTGACTATGAAATCAATACGTTTTTCCTGAAACTGGCCGGGATCACCGAATTGCCGGTTGCCGGTACGTCCGAGGCATTTATTGCCATCACCGATATCGAATTGTCGCTGATCGTCGATATTTCCGGCTCCATGGCGGGCACCAAGGTTGCCAACCTGCGCGATGCAGCCAATGAATTTGTTGACCTGATGATCACCGAAGACACCGTGGATTATACCACTATGTCGCTGGTTCCGTTTACCGGTCAGGTTGCCCCCGGGGATCACCTGATTGCATCTTTCTCTGACTACGACCGGTGGCACAACTATTCCAATTGTGTCCGGTTTAACGCGGCCGACTATAACGATACTGCAATCGATGTAACCGCCCATTGGAACCAGACCCAGCATTGGGGGCCGAGCTGGCTGCGCAACAAGGGAACCGACTGGTGCCCGAACGAGGATTCTCAGATTGTTCCGGTGACCAATGATGCGGAAAAGCTGCATGATGCAATCGATCTGCTGGATGATCAGGGCATGACCGCCACCTATATCGGCATGAAATGGGGAGTTTCTCTGCTGGATCCGGACTGGAACGGGGTTATCAACGACCTGATTGCCTATGGCGATATCGACTCGGCCTTTAGCGACCGGCCTGCAGAATATGATGACGATGAAACCCGCAAGTATATCGTGCTGATGACCGACGGTGCCAATACCGACCAATACCGGTTGAAACCGAACAAGTATAATTTCAACAACCTGCCCAACTGGAATGTTGCTGCCAATGCGCTGTACTGGAACGCCCACAACACCCCGTGGTCCTTTTCCCATCTGGAGCGGGAAGTAAACGGGCCGCAAGGCGATACACGGCTGCAGGCGATTTGTGACGCGGCCAAGGATGAGGGTATTACCATCTTTACCATCGGCTATGACGTGTCCGTAAACTCCAACCCGTATAACCAGATGCGGGCTTGCGCGACTAGTCCGGCATTCTTCTTTAATGTGGAGACCGCCGATTTGGCTGATGCCTTTGCCACTATTGCATCGGTTATCCAGAAATTGCGGTTGACTATCTAATGGCGGTACTGGCAAAAATCTTGCAGAAACTGCGCAGGTTTCGTGATGACGAGCATGCAAACCCGACGGTTGAATTTGTTATCGCCATTCCGGTTATCTTCTGGATCGTGTTCTCGGTGTTCGAGGCCGGCTGGCTGATGACCGAGCGCACCCGGCTGGATTCGGGGCTGAATCGGGCCGTGCGCGACCTGCGACTGGGTATTGCGACCCCGACCCACGACGCGGTCAAGGATCTGATTTGTGAATATAGCGGTATTCTGGCCGACTGCGATTCAACCCTTCATCTCGAACTTGTGCCGGCCAACAGCGCCACCGCTGCGGCACCGCCCACTTGTGTTGACCGGTCTACCAATATCGAACCGGTGGTTAATTTCACCCCGGGTTCAACCATCGACCCCGAGGTGATGATGTTGCGTGCCTGTTTCGTGGTTAAACCGCTTATGCCCGGCTCCGGACTCGGGTCGCATTTTGCTGTGGATGCTGCCGGTGACCTGCACATCGTTTCCTTTTCAGCCTTCGCGAACGAGCCGTCATGATGAAACTTGCCCCATTGGTTAAAAAGCTCCGCCGGTTTGGCCGGGATGAACAGGCCACGATCACGGTTGAACTGGTTATTATTATGCCGGTTCTGTTTCTGTGGTTCGTTGGCAGTATCGTGTTTTTCAACGCCTATCATGCCAAGGGGCAGGCACAACGTTCCAACCATACCATTGCTGAAATCCTGTCACGCTATGAAACCGTGAACAATGCTTTTCTGGATGAAATGGCCGACTTGCAAGCGCAGCTGTTACCCGGAGTGGATGATTTTAACCTGCGTGTTTCGTCGGTAAACTATTGCGGTGCCGAACTGAATGTTGACTGGTCCTATGCCACCGGAAGCCCGATGTTCGACAATAACCCGCTGCTGGACGGGGATATCGTTCCCGAGGTCTTTCCGCTGATGTCGGATTGCGAAAGCGTTATTCTGGTTGAAACCAACGTCCACTATGTGCCGCTCTCGGATATTCTGGGGATCGTCGCGCAGGACTGGACCACCAAAACCGCCATTTCGCCGCGCTTTGCTGCCGCGCTGATCAATACCGACATTTAATCCTTTTTACCGACCAATCGCTTGATCCAGCCTTTCTTGGCGGCTTCGGGTTCATCCGTTTCCTCGGGCGGGCCTTCCAGTGCGATTTGAAAGTTGGCAAAAAACTTGTCGGCCATCTTTTTGGCAAACCCGTCCACCAGTCGCGAACCGATTTGCGCCAGTTTGCCCCCCACCCTTGCTTCGACCTCATAGGTCAGCAGGGTGCCGCCATCCACGTCGCTAAGGGTCACATCGGCACCGCCTTTGGCAAAACCGGCGGCACCGCCCTTGCCCTCTCCGGTGATGGTATAGCTGGTCAGGGGCACCACGTTTGACAGGCTGACCGCGCCCTTGAAAGTGGCCTTGACCGGCCCGACCTTTTGCGTCACCACGGCGCTGAACCCGTCCTCGGGGTTGCCGGTCAGTTCCGAGCATCCGGGGATGCAGGCCATCAGAATTTCGGGGTCGTTCAATGCCTGCCACACCGATTGCCGCGATGCCGCGATCTGTCGTTCACCAATAAGTTCCATACTTCCTCGCATATTTTTCGAGACCTTACCCCGAAGCGGCGGGGTGTTTCAATATCATCCGATCTGATAGGGCAGAATTCGGTGGCTGGAATGATCCACCGCCAGCTTTTGATCCAGCGGCGGGACTGCGCGCTGGTGGCAGTCGGGGCGCGGGCAGATCCGGCAGGAAATGCCGATCGGCTCGAAAGCGGCGCTGTTGGTCAGGTCCATATCATCGGTATAGGTCAATTGGTTTGCGTGCTCTACCGCGCAGCCAAGCGCGATGGCAAAGCGTTGTTTGGGGGCGTGAAACGCGCCCCCCTGCTTGGAGATATCCTTGGCCAGACTGAAATAGCGCAACCCGTCTGGGGTTTGGGCCAGCTGGCGCAGATACCGGTTCGGGGTTTCAAAGGCGCGATGCACATTCCAGAGCGGGCAGGCCCCGCCGAAGCGGGCGAATTGCAGTGCCGTGGCCGAGTGGCGCTTGGTGATCGTACCGGCCTGATCTACCCGCACAAAAAAGAACGGCACCCCCTTGGCACCGTTGCGTTGCAGGGTCGAAAGCCGGTGGGCGACCTGTTCTATGCTGGCGCTGAATTTCTCGGCCAGCAGGTCCAGATCGTGCCGCAAGGTGCGGGCCGCATCCAGAAAGGCAGCATAGGGCAGCAGTGCCGCACCGGCGAAATAGTTGGCAAGGCCGATTTTGCAAATCGCGCGGGCCTCGTCTGACTGGAAGCGGGCCAGATCAAGCGTTGCCTCGAACAGGGCGTTATGCTCGATCAGGGCAATCTGGTGGGCCATCTGGAAGGCCTGCGTCGCCCGCGCCGCCCGTTGGTCGATTGCCAGCCGGTTCTGGCCGGGGGAAAAGCGGCGCAACGCATCGGGGGAATCGACCACATCGATGCCGTGCTGGCGCGACAGATAGTTGCGCAAGGCCAGAACATTGTCGCCACCCAGACGGGCCTGTCGGGAAAACTGTTCGGCGGCGCGGTCAACGCTGTCGATATAGTTGTCGCAATAGTGAAAGAAATCGCGCACCTCTTCCCATGGCAGCGGGGTCAGGGCGGTGCTGTCCTGCCCCAGCGCATCATTGACCGAGGCCAGCCGGTCGAGGGTCTGGCGGTGGCTGCGATGCAAGGTCAGAAAGGCGCGGGCAAGGGCCGGCGCGTTAGAGGCCACCAGTTGCAATTCAGCCAGCGGCGGCGGGTCGGCGCCAAATACCGGATCGGCCATGGCCTCGCGCATGTCCACCACCATGCGGTCCGCCTCGCGTACCGAAAGCTGCATAACGTCGAACCCGAATTCCTGGGCCAGCGACAACACAACACCGGCCGAAATGGGCCGGTGGTTATTCTCCATCTGGTTGAGATACGAAAGCGAAACCCCCAGCTTGGCCGCAAACGCCTTTTGCGTCAGCGCCAGCTTTAGACGGGTTTCGCGGATTTTTACGCCAGCATATAGTTTTTGGGTCGCCATCTGGCTAGAATACGCAATGTTGCAAATAAGGAAACCCTATTTGCAACATTTACCCGGCTAGTCCTCTTTTTCGGTGACGTAGTCCTCCAAAATCTTTTCGGCTTTGGCGGCTTCCAGTTTGTTGATCCGGTCGCCGGTGATTTGATCATCGAGGCGCAGTTTTACAACATTAACCAGCGCAAGGGTCAGCAGGCCGATACCCATGGCCCAATAGCCCTTGGTCGAGAAATCGACCGGTGCGTAGTAGATGGAGCCAGCCAGCATCGCATAGGCAAAAAACACGCCAAAAGCGTTAAATACCAGATAGATAGAGTTGTTGCTATTGTTAAACATGGGGTTTCCTTTGGGTTAATTTGTGGCAAGACGATCAAGAATATCGGCGGCGGTGGTGCGGGTGGCGGGGCCATAACCGGCATCGGACAGGCGGTCGTTTATATCGCCATGGTTCAGGCCAGTGTTGATTTCACGCAGAACTTCGCTTTGTTCGAACGGGTCCTCGCGGCCCAGAACGCGGTTGATCAGTTCCTCGGCCTCGTCGATAGAGTTTTGCTGCGCACCCCCGCGCAGGCGGCTTTGCATTTTTTGCTCGGCATGGATGGCTTTTGCCGCGGCAGCACTTTGTTTCAGGTCGATAATTCGCCGGTTGGCGGTTTCAATCGACTGGCGCAAGCGGTTGATTTTGCTTTGTAATGTCTCGACAGTTTGGCTGCGCATCGACAGTTCGTTTTCCATCTGGGCAATAGCCGTCGCGCCCTCGTTCGCCATATCCATCCGGTCATCCTGCAGGGCTTTTCCGGTGCGCTGCATCAGTTCCTTGATGCGATTCTTAAGGTTGGCGATCTGGCGCTCCTCGCTTCGTTCGCGCAGTATCAGGTTGGCGAGCGTCGTTTTGGCAATTTGCAGGCTGGACGTTGCCTCGCGTATTTTCTGGTCGATCAGATCGATGGCAAAATAGTCACGCATGTTTTCGCGAGACCGCGCATTGGCGCCTTTCAGCAGGGTATTCAGGGTTGCGAACATGATATCCTCCGTTGTGAACGTTGTTCATAACCAACAGATAGGCAGCCTTGAACGATGTTCAAGAAAAAACATGAACTTTGTTCAGGAAATTTGGTTTTTGCTGATATTTGAAAGGATTAGCGTAATCATTTGTTTGATCCCCTCAACCGGAACGCCGGTAACGCGCTGCTGCAGGCCCAGTACAACAATGCCATGCACCGACGAAAACAGCCCGCGGGTCATCAGGTTTGTGTCTTCGTGGTCCATGTCGGGAAAGATCTCTCGAACCGGGCCGCTGATGTTGCGAAACAGGTCGCGCAGGGCGGACAGGTACCATTCGGGCATGTCCGGTTCGGCGGTCAGTTCGGGGTCGAACAGGGCGCTCCACAGCCAGAAATTATTGTCGGCAAAATCCAGATAGGCGTGGGACAGGGCAATCAGGCGCTCGCAGGGCGGGGCGGATTCCATGCCCTTGACCGCATCCCCGACTTGCTGCCCAAGGCGCAGAAATGTGCGGCCGTTAACATGCATGGTCAGGGCGCGCATATCGGGAAACGCGTTATAGATAGCCCCGACCGAGCACCCCGCATCGGTGGCAAGCGGGCGGGCGCGCAGGCTGTCATACCCGCTATTCGCGATTCTGGCCTCGGCGATATCGATCAGGCGCTTGCGCAGATCGTTGCGCCGCTGTTGGGTGGATTTGGCCATGGGTGCCCCTTGGTCTGAACGCTGTTCAATATGACGAAAGGGCAGGGGGTTGTAAAGATACTTTGCAAATATGCAATTCACCACTGGCTTCACCAAGTAAGTTTGCAAATACACCACTCGCCGCTTTCGCTACCCGCCGGCTTGCCTTATACTCGACCCAAACGCAAAGGAGCGGTGATGCAGTCTATTCTCGAACAACTCGAAACCCGTCGCGAGGCGGCCCGCATGGGCGGGGGCCAGCGGCGTATCGATGCGCAACACGCCAAGGGCAAGCTGACCGCGCGCGAGCGGCTGGACGTGCTGCTGGACCATGGCAGTTTTGAAGAGTTCGATATGTTCGTTGCGCATCGCTGCACCGATTTCGGTATGGAAAACCAGACCTACCCGGGGGACGGGGTGATTACCGGCTGGGGCACCATCAACGGGCGCATGGTCTATGTGTTCAGTCAGGATTTTACCGTGTTGGGCGGGTCGTTATCGGCCACGCACGCGCGAAAGATCGTCAAGATCATGGATATGGCGATGAAAAACGGCGCGCCGGTGATCGGGCTGAATGATTCTGGTGGCGCGCGCATTCAGGAAGGCGTCGATGCCTTGGGCGGCTATGCCGATGTGTTCCAGAAAAACATCGAGGCCAGCGGCGTGATCCCGCAGATCAGCGTGATCATGGGGCCTTGTGCGGGCGGCGCGGTCTATTCTCCGGCGATGACCGACTTCATTTTTATGGTGCGCGACAGTTCCTATATGTTTGTGACAGGCCCGGATGTCGTCAAGACGGTCACAAACGAGGTTGTCACGGCCGAGGAGTTGGGCGGGGCGAAAACCCATTGCTCCAAATCCTCGGTCGCTGACGGCTCTTTCGAAAACGACGTAGAGGCGCTGATCGAGGTCCGCCGATTGGTCGATTTTCTGCCGCTCAACAACCGCGAAAAGCCCCCGGTCCGGCCGTTTTGCGATGATCCCATGCGCTCGGAGCCAAGCCTCGACACGCTGATACCCGACAATGCCAACACGCCTTATGACATGCACGAACTGATCGTCAAACTGGCTGACGAGGGCGATTTTTACGAAATTCAGGCCGATTTTGCCAAGAATATCCTGACCGGTTTCATCCGCATCGAAGGGTCAACCGTTGGGGTGGTGGCCAACCAGCCAATGGTGCTGGCGGGGTGTCTGGATATCGATTCCAGCCGCAAGGCGGCGCGGTTTGTGCGGTTCTGCGATGCGTTCGAAATTCCGATTGTGACGCTGGTCGATGTGCCCGGCTTTCTGCCCGGCACCGGTCAGGAATATGGCGGGGTGATCAAACACGGCGCCAAGCTGCTGTTTGCCTATGGCGAGGCCACGGTGCCCAAGGTGACGGTGATCACCCGCAAGGCCTATGGCGGGGCTTACGATGTGATGGCCTCCAAACACCTGCGCGGCGATTTCAACTATGCGTGGCCCACGGCGCAAATCGCGGTGATGGGCGCAGCCGGCGCGGTGGAGATCATCCACCGCGCCGATCTGGGCGACCCTGACAAGATCGCCGCCCATACCGCCGATTACGAGGCCCGCTTTGCCAGCCCGTTTGTCGCCGCCGAACGCGGGTTCATCGACGAGGTTATCACCCCGCGCAACACCCGCCGGCGCGTGGCGCGGGCGCTGGCCAGCCTGCGGGGCAAGCAATTGCAGAACCCGTGGAAAAAACACGACAATATTCCGCTATAGGGGGCAGGTATGTCTGCGACAATTCATCCGGCTTGTTTTGCGCCGCCAAGGGTCTATTTTGAGGGCAATCCACGAGGTTGCCCTGATGAAACTCCCGAATCCGCCCAAGCTGGTGCGCTTTATGCTCTATCACATCGCCAATGGCCTTGCGATCGGCTGCGCGTTTCTGTTCGGGATGATCTGGTTCGACGTGTGGGGGCTGGGCACCATGCTGGAAACCGACAGCACCGGCATTGCGACTTTTATTCTGTTTTTCCAGACGTCGATGACGTTCGGGGCGATTTCCATGGGAATCGCGGTAATGAATCTGGGCGAGGAAGACGACTAAAGCGTTTCGACTTTTCGTTGAAACATGTTTCATGCCCTGCCAGTGAGGCAGCGATTGCGCAGCAATGGCGTTCACCGGTAGGACATGATTCAAAGCTCAGTCGAAATGCTGTAAAGCCCCGAAACGGGGGCTGTCATGGCTAATCTGCCTTATATGCTGAAACATCGCGGTTTTCCGGGGCGCTTGCCCGGGTCCGACCTGCAATTTACCATCCGGCGCGCCTCTCCGAAGGGGATCACGCCGCTAAAACCGCGCGAGCGGTTTCGGGATCGCAAGGCGGTTGACCGGCGCGCCGATGCGATGTTCATCGCTGCCCTGTGGGAACATTTCGGGGCCGAGCCCTTCGAGCGCGGCAATCTGGATGCGGGCCGGTTGAACTGGCTGTTTGGCCGCGAGGTGATCCCCGCGCAAGACCCGTTCGATCCGCAATCCTATGAAGCCCTGTTGAAGATCGACGAAAAACGCGCTTATGCCAGTTTTCCCGACATGTATGACGGGGTGGTCGAGTGATGCGGGTTTTTAGGCGGCAATCCGCACAAATTCGGGGGCTGCGCGAAAAAAACTCTGGATTTCGGGGTGTTATCGGCGCATTGTTGCCGCATATTTATATAGGAGAGACCCCATGCTTATCAAATCTACGCCAATCAAGGCGGTTGCATTGTTGCTGTCAGGGCTGTTTGTCGCGGCGTGTTCCACCCCCGAAGAAACCATTGCGCTTGGCGCGGCGGTCGGTGCGGGTGCTGCCGTTGCAACCGGTGGCGATGTGGCGACCGGTGCGCTTATCGGTGGCGGCGTTGCGCTGGCTTGCGAAGCAACCAACACCTGCTAGAACCCCTGCGCTAACGCGCACCCATATCTGATGTGAAGGAGGCTGCCCTTACGGGGCTGCCTCTTTTTGTTTGCCATAAAGGAACGGCCTGATGTTCAAGAAAATTCTGATTGCCAATCGCGGCGAAATCGCCTGTCGGGTGATCAAGACCGCGCGCAGGATGGGTATTCAAACCGTGGCGGTGTATTCCGATGCCGACCGCGACGCGCTGCATGTCAAAATGGCCGACGAGGCGGTGCATATCGGCCCGCCGCCTGCCAACCAGTCCTATATTGTCATCGATAAAATCATGGCTGCGATTAAGGCGACGGGGGCGGAGGCCGTGCATCCGGGTTACGGTTTTCTGTCGGAAAACCCGCTATTTGCCGAGGCGCTGGAGGCCGCAGGGGTTGCCTTTATCGGGCCGCCGGTCGGGGCCATTCAGGCGATGGGCGACAAGATTACCAGCAAGAAACTGGCCGAGGAATCCGGTGTTTCGACCGTGCCCGGCCATATGGGCCTGATCGGGGACGCGGACGAGGCGGTGAAGATTTCCCGACAGATCGGCTATCCGGTGATGATCAAGGCTTCGGCGGGCGGCGGCGGCAAGGGTATGCGGATTGCGTGGAATGATGAGGAGGCTCGCGAGGGGTTCCAAAGCTCGAAAAACGAAGCGGCGGCGAGCTTTGGCGACGACCGCATTTTCATTGAAAAATTCATCACCCAGCCGCGCCATATCGAAATTCAGGTGTTGGGCGACAAGCACGGCAACTGCATTTATCTGAACGAGCGCGAATGCTCTATCCAGCGCCGCCAGCAAAAGGTGATCGAG
>JALXER010000251.1 GCA_027069385.1 Paracoccaceae bacterium | reverse complement strand
GTGCTGCGGCGCGGTGTCGATTTCGTGCAGATCCCCACCAGCCTGCTGGCGCAGGTTGACAGCTCGGTCGGCGGTAAAACCGGGATCAATTCCAGGCAGGGCAAAAACCTGATCGGTGCCTTTCATCAGCCGCTAATGGTGCTGGCCGATACCGATGTGCTGAACACCCTGCCGGGGCGCGAGTTTATCTCGGGTTATGGCGAGGTGGTGAAATACGGCATGCTGGGCGACGCGGCGTTTTTTGAATGGCTGGAGGGGCACGGCCCCGCCATGGCCGCAGGGGATGAGCCCGCACGGATTGCCGCGATTCGCCGCTCATGCGAGATGAAGGCCGAAATTGTGGCACGTGACGAAAAAGAGCACGGCGACCGCGCTCTGTTGAACCTGGGCCATACTTTCGGCCACGCGCTAGAGGCCGCGACCGGCTATAGCGACCGCTTGCTGCATGGCGAAGGCGTGGCCATGGGCTGTGCGCTGGCGTTCGAATTGTCGATGCGCCTTGGCCTGTGCAGTCAGGAAGACCCTTCGCGCGTGCGCGCCCATCTGGCTGCCATGGGCATGAAGAAAGACCTGTCGGACATAGCGGGGGAATTGCCCGATGCCGACGGGCTGATCGCGCTGATGGCACAGGATAAAAAGGTCTCGGACGGGCGCATCGCCTTTATTCTGGCGCGCGGAATCGGGCAGGCATTCGTGGAAAAACAGGTAGATATGGCCGTGGTGCGTGGCGTGCTAACTGACGCGCTGCGCAACCGGCAAGCGGTCTAACACCGCAGCCGTAGGGTGCGTGGTCCCCACGCACCATCCCAAAGCTAGACACTGCAACTTGCCCCGCCCAGCACGCAGAACTTGGCGCAGTGGCGGTGGTTGAGCATCACGTCTGACTCGGCTTCGGCCAGCGTTTCGCCCAGTTCGAAATTCCTGTCATAGGCCAGCAGGGTGCAGGCCAGCACGACCGGCGTTTTGGCGCCTTTGCGTTTGACCACCATGCGTGAACTGGCGCACATCACGTCATTGGGCGATTTATTCAAAATTCCCCAGCACGCCGTGGTGATCTCGGGGACCTCGACCGTTTCATCCATCTCGGGGAAAAGCACCGTCATGGCGGGATCGTTCGGGTCGATGTCAAAGCCTTCGGCCCTGAACAACCCGGCATACCCATTGCGGCTGTCACCATGGGTCAACCGGCCCGCCACCGCCATTTTAAAGCCGTTATCGCGCAGCCAGCGCATGCCGGTCAGGGTGATTTCATAGGTGCCCGCGCCGCGCTCCGCATCGTGCAGGGCGGCGCTGAAATGATCGAGCGACACCCGCATGGTGATCATGCCCGGATAGGCAGCGTTCAGGTCCAGCAATCCGGCCTGCACCCGTTTGCGCATCATCGGGCGCATGGCATTGGTCAGCACCAGCACCTCATAGCCCGCGTCCAGCGCCACGCGCATCATGTCGATAAAGGCGGGGTTCATGAACGGCTCACCACCGGTAAAGCCGATTTCGCGAACCGGCCAGTTGCGGGCGGTGATCTGGCCCAGATAGTCCGCCACCTCGGCCGCGCTCAGGTAAACCAGCCGGTCATTGGTCGGGGTGCTTTCGATATAGCAGTTCTTGCATTCGATATTGCAAAGGGTGCCGGTGTTGAACCACAGGGTTTTTGCGCCCTGCAACGACACATGCGCCCGCGCCTCGCCCTTGGCGGTGATTTTCGGGTGGGTAAATGGGGCAATCGGGGCGCTTAGGTCGTTCATATCGGATCCTTATGTTGCCCCTTGATCCCAAGCCTCGGCCCGCCGGTCAAGACGCAATTGCAAACATTTCTGTTACCCGTCAGTTCGGGAGCATCATGACAGTGGTTGTCCAGCCTGGAAAAGCGGATGCAACCTGGGTAATGCGGAGCAAATGGAGCGGGTGAAGGGAATCGAACCCTCGTATTCAGCTTGGGAAGCTGCTGCTCTACCATTGAGCTACACCCGCGTTGCGCGTTGCATATCGCGGCCATTTCGCAGCGTCAAGGGAATTGGTGATTGAAAAGTGGTTTGAACGGGCGCAGAGTTGCACCAAACAGGAGGATCACATGGATTTGGGCATAACGCAAAAGGTGGCACCGCTGATTGCAGCGGTCAGGGAAATGGTAACCGACGAAATCGCGCCGCTGTCGGACGAGTATTTCGCGCAAGTGGGCAAGACCGGCAACCGGTTTGAATACACCCCGCGCATGACCGAAATTCTGGAGGGGCTAAAGGCCGAGGCGCGCAAGCGCGGCTTGTGGAATTTCTGGCTGACCGACAGCGCGCGGGGCTATGGGCTTAGCACCGTTGAATACGCCTATCTGGCCGAGGAAATGGGCAAAACCCCGCTTGGCCCCGAGGTGTTCAATTGCTCGGCCCCTGATACCGGCAATATGGAGGTGTTGGAGCGTTACGGAAATGCGGAACATAAAGAACGCTGGCTAACCCCTTTGCTGGAAGGGAAAATTCGTTCGGCCTATTTGATGACCGAACCGGATGTTGCCTCTAGCGATGCAACCAATATGGCCATGTCCTGCGTGCGCGACGGGGACGAATATATCCTGAACGGGGAAAAGTGGTGGGCCAGCGGGGCGGGTGATCCGCGCTGTGCGATTTATATTACCATGGTCAAAACCGGCGATGAAACCGACCCCAAGCACAAGCGCCACTCGATGATTCTGGTGCCCGCCGACACCAAGGGCGTAAAGGTGCTGCGCGCGATGGAGGTCTATGGCCATGACGACGCGCCGCACGGGCATATGCATATCCGCTTTAGCGATGTGCGGGTGCCGGTTGAAAACCTGCTATTGGGCGAGGGGCGGGGTTTCGAAATATCGCAAGGGCGGCTTGGACCGGGGCGCATTCACCACTGTATGCGCGCGCTTGGCCACGCCGAAGCAGCGCTGGAACTGATGTGCAAGCGGGCGCTATCGCGAGAGGCATTTGGCCGCAAGATTGCGCATCTGGGCGCGAATTACGATATTATCGCCGAATGCCGGATGGAGATCGAGCAGGCGCGGCTGCTATGCCTGAAAACCGCCTGGATTATGGATCAGGGCGATGCACGCGCCGCCGCGCCGTGGATCAGCCAGATCAAGGTGGTGGCACCGCGGGTTGCGCTTAAGGTGGTAGACGAGGCGGTGCAGATGTTTGGCGGGCAGGGCATTAGCCAGGACACGCCGCTTGCCGCAAGCTGGACCCATCTGCGCACCCTGCGCCTTGCCGACGGGCCGGACGCGGTGCATCGCCGCCAGATCGCAAGGATCGAGCTGCGCAAGCACACCAACGAGCGGATATGATGGACGAAACCGCCATAGAAGCATCGCTGGCCGCGCATATTGACGGGTTCCAAGGCCCGATCTCGGTGCAGAAAACCGCGATTGGCCAGTCGAACCCGACCTATATCATTACCGCTGTTAGCGGGAAATATGTGTTGCGAAGCAAGCCGTTAGGGGCGCTTCTTAAATCGGCCCATGCGGTAGACCGCGAATATCGCGTGCTAAGCGCGCTATTCGCCCAAGGCTTGCCGGTGCCGCGCACCCGTTATCTGTGCACGGACGATTCCGTGCTGGGCGCGATGTTTTATGTGATGGATTTTGTCGAGGGGCGGAACTTTATGGACCCGACCTTACCGAGGGTGGATGCGCAGGCGCGCGCGGCCATGTATGCCAGCATGGGTGATGCGCTGGTGGCGGTGCATTCGGTCGATCTGGACGCGGCGGGCTTGCGCGATTACGGGCCGCCGGGCAACTATTTTGAACGCCAGTTCGCCCGCTGGTCGGGGCAGTTTCAGCAAAGCGCCGTTGCGCCGATGCCCGAAATGGATGCGTTGATCGCGCAGATTGACGCGCGCATGCCTGCCGATGATGGTTGGGTCACGCTGGTGCATGGCGATTGGCGCATTGATAATCTTTTGTTTGAAAACAACGCCGTATCGGCCATTCTTGACTGGGAGCTGTCGACTCTTGGCCACCCGCTCGCCGATCTTGGTGCGCAACTGATGCAATGGGAATTACCGGTGGGCGAGGTCGGGCGCGGGCTGCAAGGGGTTGACCGGCGGGCGCTCGGGATTCCGGAAAACGCGGCCTATATTGCCGATTATGCGCGCAAGATGGGGCTGAACGCCGCGCCGGATATGCAGTTTTACACCGCTTTCGCATTCTTCCGCATGGCGGCAATTCTGGAAGGGGTCAAGCGCCGCGCGCTGGACGGCAACGCTTCTAATCCTGAAAAGGCTTTGAAATTAGGCGAATACGCGGTTTTATTCGCGCGTATGGGCCTGCGCCGGATCAACGCGGAATCCTGAAACTGGCGCAAAGCCCGCCCAGATCGTCGCTGGTTGAAAACACCAGCATTCCGCCATGCCCCTTGGCGATATCCGAGGCAATCGACAGCCCCAGCCCGAACCCGCCGCCCGCATCCTGATTGCGCGCCGGATCAAGCCGCGTAAAGGGTTTGATTGCGTTCTCGCGCTGGTCGGGCGGGATGCCGGGGCCGTTATCCTCGAACCGGTATTCCAGAAATTTGTGGGTCAGGATCATGGTGATGCGGGTCTTGTCGCCATAACGTTTGGCGTTCTCGATCAGGTTCTGCACCGCGCGCCGGACCGAATCGGCGCGCATGACCACCGGCAACCGGTTCGATGTCTCATAGCGCACCTGATCGACCTTCAGATCACAGCGCGCCGCGATATCCGCCAGCAGCGCCTCGGGGTCGGTCGGGGTGGCCTCTTCGGTTTGCTCGTCGCGCGAAAAGGCCAGAAATTCGTTCAGCATGGCCTCCATATCGGCCAGATCGTGGCGCAGGTCGTCGCTA
>JALXER010000250.1:13768-15728 GCA_027069385.1 Paracoccaceae bacterium | reverse complement strand
AGCCTAAGCCGCCCGGTACGGGCCAATTTCATGGAGGAGGTCATCGTACCGCAAAACAGCGTGTTTGTGATGGGCGACAATCGCGACAACGCGCTGGACAGCCGCTTTCCCCCTATTCGCGGCTTTGTTCCAGTTGATACGATCGTTGGTAAAATCGTAACGGTTATCCCGTTTGGGTCCGCGTTTTCTAACTAGGCCCTAATCCACAAACGCCTTCTCGATCACAAAGTCACCGGGTTCAGAATTTGAACCCTCGATCATGCCCGCGGCTTCGCAGATTTCCTTGTGTTCTTTCAGCATATCCATCGACCCGCAAATCATGACGCGGTCGGTTTCGGGGGACAGGGGCGCGCCGGTGGCCTGGGCGAAACGGTCGTCTTTCAGCCAGTCGGTCATGCGGCCCATATGCGCGCTATCCTCGCGCGTGGTGGTGGAAATCAGGCGGAATTTGCCATCGACCATCTCGGTCAGCAATTCGTCCTGCTCCAGTTGCGCGGCCAGATGCTTGCCATAGTCCAGTTCACGCAGTTCGCGGCAGGTGTGGGTCAGGATGACCTCGTCAAACTTGTCATAGGTTTCGGGGTCGCGCATCACGCTGGCAAAGGGGGCAATGCCGGTGCCGGTCGAGAACATGATCAGCCGCTTGCCGGGTTTGAGCGCATCATGCACCAGCGTGCCAACCGGTTTGGGGCGGATCAGGATTTCGTCACCGTCTTTCAGATGCTGCAATTTGCTGGTCAGCGGGCCGTCGGGCACCTTGATCGAATAGAACTCCAGTTCCTCATGCCAGTTGGGCGAGGCAATCGAATAGGCGCGCAGCAGGGGTTTATCGCCATCCGCCAGCCCGATCATCGCAAATTCGCCCGAGCGAAACCGGAAACTGGCCGGACGCTCGCAAGTAAAGGAAAAGGTTTTGTCGGTCCAGTGGTGGATATTGCTGACCTTAAGGGATTCAAGCCCGCGAAAGGCCTTGGGCAATGCATCGCTCATTCTTTGTTTCCTTATACTTGGTGCGTGTACATATAGGGCAGCCCCGCCGGATGCAAAAGGCCAAATTCGCGGCACTTTAGCCTGAATACCGGTGCCGTCATTGACCTATGTCACATTACCCGTTAAAGACGGGTGCATAAGTGACTGGCAACAATTCGGTTGCTATGGCCGCGTTTGACCAGCGGCATGTTTCAATGCCGCAATAAACGGATAACAATGACAAAATTCAGTGATTTGGACCTCGACCCCAAGGTTCTCGAAGCCGTAGCCGATGCAGGCTACGAAACCCCGACCCCCATTCAGGCCGAGGCCATCCCCCATGCGCTGCAAGGGCGCGACGTGCTGGGCATAGCCCAGACCGGCACCGGCAAGACCGCCGGGTTTGTGCTGCCGATGATCACCATTCTGGCCAAGGGCCGCGCGCGGGCGCGTATGCCCCGCAGCCTGATCCTGTGCCCGACCCGCGAGTTGGCCGCGCAGGTTGCCGAGAATTTCGAGACCTACGGCAAGAAACACAAGCTGACCATGGCGTTGCTGATTGGCGGCGTCAGTTTCAAGGATCAGGACCGGCTGATCGATCGCGGCGTTGATGTGCTGATTGCCACACCGGGGCGGTTGCTCGACCATTTCGAACGCGGCAAGCTGATGCTGACCGGCGTACAGGTAATGGTGGTGGACGAGGCCGACCGGATGCTTGACATGGGGTTCATCCCCGACATCGAACGCATTTTCAAGCTGACACCCTTTACCCGCCAGACACTGTTTTTCTCGGCCACCATGGCACCCGAAATCACCCGAATTACGCAGGAATTCCTGCATAATCCGGTGCGGGTAGAGGTGGCGCGACAGGCGACGACCTCGGAAACCATCGAACAATGCGTGGTCGAGCTTCCGGCCAGCCGTCGCGACCGTGCCGCCAAGGACAAGCGCGACACCCTGCGCGCCCTGATCGAGCGCGAAGGCGAGGAAC
>JALXER010000250.1:0-13758 GCA_027069385.1 Paracoccaceae bacterium | reverse complement strand
TCACGCGCCAGACCTTGTTCTTTTCCGCCACCATGGCGCCCGAGATTGAACGCATCACCAACACCTTCCTGTCGAACCCCGCCCGCGTGGAAGTTGCGCGGCAGGCGTCGGCGTCGGAAACCATTACCCAGGGTGTGGTCCACTTCAAACCCAGCCGTAAAGACCGGGCCAGCACTGAGAAACGCAACGTGCTGCGGGCCATTATCGAAAGCGAAGGCGATGGCTGCACCAATGCCATCATCTTTTGCAACCGCAAGGTTGACGTGGACATCGTCGCCAAATCGCTGAAAAAGCACGGGCATGATGCCAACCCGATTCATGGCGATCTGGAACAGTCCATGCGCATGAAAATCCTGAACGGCTTTCGTGACGGGGAATTGAAACTGTTGGTGGCCTCGGATGTGGCGGCGCGCGGTCTGGATATTCCGAACGTATCACATGTGTTCAATTTCGACGTGCCCATCCATGCCGAAGATTACGTGCACCGCATTGGCCGCACCGGTCGCGCCGGTCGCAAGGGCAAGTCGATTACCCTTTGCACTCCGGCCGCCCAGAAACATCTGGATGCAATCGAAAGTCTGGTCAAAACCACTATTCCGCGCATGGATAACCCGCTGAAACCGGCGGAATCCGTGAAACCGGAACCAAAACCGAAGGCCGAGAAGCCCAAGGCACCGCGCCGCGATTCACCTAAAACAACGCGCAATGATCCCCCCAAAGCAACGGGAAGCCAGCCCAAACCGGCCAAAAGCACCCCCCGGGGTGGCCGTTCAACGCGGCGCCATGACAGCAATGCCCCGTTGGGCTTTGGCGACACCGCACCGGCGTTCTTTTTGCAGGAATTCCGCGTAAAAGATGCGGGTGCAGCAGCAGAACCCAAGCCCGAAGTGCCCGCGCAGCCGGCCATCGAAACGCCTGCTCCGGTCGAATCGGCGCCCGAAAAGCCCAAGCGCAAATCCCGCGCAAAAGCCAAAGCGCCCGAGCAACCCGCCGCCGAGGAAGACCTAAAAGAAAAGCCCAAGCGCAAACCGTGCGCCAAGGCAAAGGCACCGGTCGAACCCGCCGAAGCAACCAAGGCCGAACAGCCCGCTCCGGAACCGGCAAAGGAAAAGCCCAAGCGCAAACCACGCACCAAGGCCAAGGCCCCGAAAGCCAAATCCGAACCGGCCCCCGAAGCAACACCGGCCCCTGCGGCCGACCTGATCGCTGCGGCGCCTGAACCGCTACCCAAGCCGGTGAAAAAAGCGCGGATCACCCAAAAAGCACCGGTGGCCGACCCGGACCCCGAAACCGAGGCATAGCATTCGCCCCGTCACCTTTTCAGGGGCGGGTTCTGCAAACGAGATCTGGGCGGATGCAGCTCCGCCCGGGTCTTATTCGTTTTCCATCCGGTTGATCAGCGTCGTGCAAACCGGTTTCTTGCCGATCATGTTTTTGCACACCCGGCTGGATGCCCGCGACACGATCATATCGACCATTTCATCATCGCCTAGCGCCCCTTTGCGCGCCTTTTTCAGGTCGTTGTCGATGGCCTCTTCCAGCGCGGCTTCCAGCGTTTCGTTGATATCTGGCAGGCCGTGGGCCTCGGCCCAGGCCCCATCGATCAGGCGGTTGTCCTCGTCGATCAGCAGGCTGACCACCACATGGCCGCGCAGCGCGAAATGCAGACGTTTGCGCACGATGCCATCCATCGCGCCAATCAGCACGGTGCCATCCAGATAGAGCCGCCCCGTGTCGATATTGTCGATCACATTGGGCGTATCGCCGCTTAGATCAACCATCACCCCGTTCGGGGCAATCATCGCGGCGCGGCCGTTATTCTGCGCCATTTGCACATGCTCGCGCAGGTGGCGGTATTCGCCGTGCATCGGGATCACCATATCGGGTTTCATCAAAACCTGAAGCCGCTCCAGATCGGGGCGGTTGGCGTGACCCGAAACGTGATAGCGGTCATCCTCGGCCACCACGTTGACGCCCTTTTGCGCCAGTTGGTTATGGATAAACGCCACACCTTTTTCATTGCCCGGAATGGTCTTGGAGGAGAACAGAAACGTGTCACCCTCTTTCAACTCCATGCCGCGATACTTGCCCTGCGCCAGTTGCGCACTGGCCGCGCGGCGTTCCCCCTGCGAGCCGGTGGACAGCACCAGCAACTGGTTGCGCGGAATATCGCGGCTGTCTTCCAGATCGACAATCGGCGGAAAATCGGTCAGCACGCCGGTGGATTGCGCGGTGTTGATCATCGTGGTCATGGCACGCCCCACCACCACCACCGAGCGACCGGCATCGACCGCCGCTTGCGAAAGCGTTTTCAGGCGCGCAACGTTACTGGCGAATGTGGTCGCCACCACCATGCCGCTTGCGTGCCCGATCATATCGGTAATCGGGCTGGCCAGACTGGCTTCGGAGCGACCGGCACCGGTGGAAAAAATGTTGGTACTGTCACAGACCAGCGCCTTGATCCCGGGCTTGGCGATTTCTTTCATCAGGTCGGGGTCGAAGGCCTCTCCGACCAGCGGGTCGGGGTCGATTTTAAAGTCGCCCGAGTGGAAAATACGGCCCAAAGGCGTATCGATCACCAGCGCCGAGGCCTCGGGGATGGAATGCGAAATCGGCGCAAAGCCGACCTCGAACGGGCCGGCCTTGACGGTTTCGGGCCACAGGCCCACCTCGCGGATGATATCGGGGTCCTGACCGGCGCGCTCCATCTTGTTACGGCCGATCGCGGCGGTAAAGGCGCGCGCGTAAATCGGGGCTTGCAGGCGCGGGTACAGATGGCCGATCGCGCCGATATGGTCCTCGTGGGCGTGGGTGATAAAGATCGCCTCCAGCCGGTCGGCGCGTTCAGTGATATAGGTCGGGTCGGCCATGATCAGATCAACCCCCGGGCTGGTTTCCATATCGGGAAAGGTCACCCCGACATCAACCAGAATATAGCGCTCCCTGCCCTTTGGCCCGTACCCGTACAGGTACATGTTCATGCCGATTTCACCGGCACCGCCCAAAGGCAGATAGATCAGTTTATTGCTCATTTCATTTCTTTCTGTTCATAGCCGCAATCAACACCAGACCATGCACGGTCAAATCCGTATCCAGATGATCGAAAACTGTGGTGCCTTGCGCAAATAAGGTTGCGAGACCGCCGGTGCCGATGATCTTCATCTTTTGGCCCCGTTCGGTCGCGATACGTTTACATATGCCTTCCACGAGGCCAATGTAACCCCAGTAAATCCCCGATTGCATACAAGCGACGGTATTTGTGCCCACCACCCCTGTTGGCTGGCTGACATCGATATGGGGCAATGCGGCGGCGGCGTGGTGAAAGGCCTCCAGGCTGACATTGACCCCGGGGGAAATCACCCCGCCCACATAGGCCCCGTCATGGGCCACCACGTCAAAGGTGGTGGCAGTACCAAAATCGACGATGACCAGATCACCGCCATAACGGTCAAACCCCGCCACCGTGTTGACCAGCCGGTCGGGCCCGACGCCCGCATCCGGGTCCACGCGCGGCGGCGTGCCGATATCGACATCGGGCTTGCCCACCACCATCGGGCGGCAATCAAAATAGCGGTCCGCCAGCACCCGCAGGTTAAACACCACCCGCGGCACTGTGGACGAAATAATCACCTCGTCAATCCGGCCGGTAATGCCCGCATGGGTCATCAGGTGGCGCAGCCAGACAAAGTATTCATCGGCGGTGCGTTTGTGATCGGTCGAGCAGCGGAACTCGCCCAGTACGGTTTTGTCATCCACCACCGCAAAAACCGCGTTGGTATTGCCGACATCGATGGCTAACAGCATAGGCGTTCCTTTCAGAAAAACACTTCGGCGGCGGGCAGGGTTACGCGCCCTTTTTCGGTATCTAACACCAATGCGCCGCTTTCGTCGATGGTTTCAAAGCTGCCGGTCAGGGTGCGGTCGGGCAATTTGGCATGGATGATCTGCCCCAGTCGGGCCGCATGGCGCAGCCACGCCGCGCGGATCGGGGCAAAGCCAAGGCGGCGCATGGTGGATTCGTGGTGGTCAAAGGCAACGGCCAGCAGGGTCAGAAAGGCTTCGGGGGCGATACGCCCGTCCAGCGCAATCGGCGGCATGGCCCATGGCTCCAGAGTCGCAGGGTCGGGGGCGGCAGCTAGGTTGACCCCGACCCCGATCACAATGGCGCCGGGGGCCGAGACCAGCAGGATACCGGCAATCTTGCGCCCGCGCACCAGCACATCATTGGGCCATTTCAGCGAGATATCTTCGGCCCCTGCCGCGTCCAGCGCGTCGCGCAATGCCAGTGCCGCCACGAAAGAACGTTGCGCCAAATCGCCCAGCGGTTCGTCCGAGTGCATCAACAGGCTGGCGGCAAAATTGCCCGGCGGCATGTGCCAGACCTTGCCACGTCGCCCGACTCCGGCGGTCTGGGCGTGGGTCAGCACCCAGCAATCGCCCTGCCCGACCCGCGCAAGTGCGGCGTTGTTGGTGCTGTCCACCTCGGGCAGGATCACCCGCCCAAGGTGCTGTGGCCAGTCGGCCACCCTAGTTCAGCAGGCTCGCGGCGGCGCTGGCGGCCATGCCCTCGATGCCGAACATATTGACAATGCCCAGCACCATGATCGCGGCCGAAACGCCCAGAAACGCCATGTGCAGCATCGGCATGCGACCGTTCAGGGTGTCGGCATCCTCGCCAAAATACATCAGATAGACGATGCGCAGGTAATAGAACGCCCCGATCACCGAGGCGATCACCCCGGCCACCGCCAGCCAAGTCAGCCCCGCATCAACAGCGGCGCTTAGGACATAGAACTTGGCGAAAAAGCCGACCAGCGGCGGAATACCCGCAAGGCTGAACATCAGCACTGCCAGCGCCAGCGCCCGCCCGGGCTGGATTTTCGACAATTGCCCCAGCGCCTTGATATCGGTCACCGGCTGGCCGTCGCGCTCCATATTCAGGATAAAGGCGAACACGCCGATATTAGTGGTGACATAGATGCTCATGTAAATCAGCATATACTGCACGCCCATCTGGTTGCCCGCCGCCAGCCCCATCAGTGCAAAGCCCATATGCCCGATCGAGGAATAGGCCATCAGCCGTTTGATATTGGTCTGGCCGATCGCCGCCACCGCACCGATAAACATCGATGCCAGCGACAATATCGCCAAAAGCTGCCGCCAGTCATGCATCGCATCGCCAAAGGCATCATAGAGCAGCCGCGTCAGCATCACCATCGCCGCCACCTTGGGGGCCGAGGCAAAAAAGGCGGTAACCGGCGTCGGAGAGCCTTCGTAAACGTCGGGCGTCCACATGTGGAACGGTGCGGCCGAAACCTTGAACGCAATCCCCGCCGCCATGAATACCAGCCCGAACAGAATGCCCATCGACATGCCGTTATCGGTGATCACCTGCGAAATACCGGCAAAACCGGTGGTACCGGCAAAACCGTAAACCAGCGACGCGCCATAAAGCAGCAACCCCGAGGACAGCGCGCCCAGCACGAAATATTTCAGCCCTGCTTCGGAAGATTTGAGCGAATCCCGGTTAAACGCGGCAATCACATAAAGCGCCAGCGATTGCAGTTCCAACCCCATATAAAGCGCGATCATATCGCCTGCCGACACCATCATCATCATGCCCACCGTGGCCAGCGCCACCAGCACGGGAAATTCGTATTTCAGCAGTTTCAGCCGGGTCAGATAGGGCCGCGCCAGCAGCAACACTGCCGCGCCCGACCACAGAATGGCCACCTTGGCAAAACGGGCAAAGCCGTCATTGATAAACATCCCGTCAAAGGCCGTGTCACCCACAGGCGGGCGATAGGCCACCCAGAACCCCATCCCCACAAAGAACAGGGCCATAAAGGTTAGCACATTGCCGCCCTGTTCCCGTCTGGAATAGACCCCGAACATCAGCGCCGCGATGGCCACGCCCACGATCACCAGCTCGGGCAGGATTACATAAATATCGTTGCTAAGCATCACTCTATCCGTCTAGTGAGCAACAACGGCGGTTGCATCGATCAGATGCGCCGTTGCAGCGTTAAAGTTATCCATCAGCGCGTTAACGCTTGGCCCGATCAGGTCCAGCACCAGCCCGGGCATGACGCCCAGCAGGATCGTGGCAAACAGCAGCGGCACCATCAGCGATTTCTCCCGCATGCTCATATCCGTGATCGTTTTCAGGCTTTCCTTGACCAGATCACCGAACACCACCCGGCGATACAGCCACAGCGCATAGGCCGCCGACAGGATCACCCCGGTGGTCGCACCGGCCGCAACCCATGTGTTGGCCTGAAACGCGCCGACAAGGGTCAGGAACTCTCCGATAAAGCCCGAGGTGCCGGGCAGGCCGACATTGGCCATGGTGAACAGCATAAAGAACAGCGCGTAAACCGGCATCCGGATGACCAGACCACCATAGGCTTCAATCTGGCGCGTATGCATGCGGTCATAAATAATGCCGACCCCCAGAAACAGCGCCCCCGAGACAAACCCGTGGCTGATCATCTGGAAAATTGCCCCGTCCAGCCCCTGCTTGTTGAACGCGAATATCCCCATGGTCACGAATCCCATATGCGCGATAGAGCTATAGGCAATCAGCTTTTTCATATCCTCCTGCATCAGCGCAATCAGCGAGGTCAGGATGATCGCCGCCACCGACAGGAAAAAGATGAAATCCTGCATCATAAAGCTGGCCACCGGAAACATCGGCAGGCTAAAGCGCAAGAACCCGTAACCGCCCATTTTCAGCAGAATGGCCGCCAGCACCACCGAACCGGCGGTCGGGGCCTGAACGTGCGCATCGGGCAGCCAAGTATGCACCGGCCACATCGGCATTTTCACCGCGAAACTGGCAAAGAAGGCCAGGAACAGCAGCATTTGTGCCCCACCGGCAATCTGCCAGCCCATCAGATCCAGCGGCGCAGAACTGAAATCGAACTGCATCAGGGTGGGAATGTCGGTCGTACCGGCCTGCGTCCACATATAGATCATCGCAACCAGCATCAGCACCGAGCCGAACAGCGTATAAAGGAAGAACTTGAACGAGGCATAGACCCGCTCCTTGCCGCCCCAGATCCCGATAATCAGGAACATCGGGATAAGGCCGGCCTCGAAGAACACATAGAACAGCATCAGGTCGAGCGCACAGAACACGCCGATCATCAGGGTTTCGAGCAGCAGGAACGCAATCATGTATTCCTTGACCCGATGTTCCACTTTCCAGCTTGCGCCGATCACGATCGGCATCAACAGGGTGGTCAGCATGACAAACAGAATGGATATGCCGTCAACGCCCATTTTATAGGTCAGTCCGGCGATCCAGTCATATTGGTCAACCATCTGGAAATCGGGGTTGCCCGGGTCGAATTCCGACAGCATGACCAGCGAGACCAGAAAGGTTGCGACCGTCACGCCCATGGCAATCCATTTGGCATTGCGTTGCGCCATTTCATCATTGCCGCGCAACAATATCAACAATACGGCCGCGCCAAGCAACGGCAGGAATGTGATCAAAGAGAGAAGGTTATTCATCTTAATGTGCCCCCCCGGTCAGCACAAACCACGTTAACAGCCCGCCGACCCCGATGATCATGGCGAAAGCATAGGTAAACACATATCCCGACTGCCAGCGATTGGTCAGCCGTGTGAACCACGGCACAATCCCCAGCGCCAGCCCGTTCAACGCACCATCGATCACCGAGCCATCGCCCTTTTTCCACAAGAAAGAGCCAAGCCGCTTGATCGGGTTTACAAAGATCAGGTCGTACAATTCGTCGAAATACCATTTGTTGAGCAGGAACTGGTACAGACCGTGGTTCCGTTTGGCCCAGGCAGCGGGCAGGCCCGGGGCCTTGACGTAAAACAGCCACGCCATAAAGAACCCGCCAAGCATCGCCACAAAGGGTGATACCTTGACCCATAGCGGCACGCTATGCGCCGCGTGCAGGGTGTGCTCCAGATCGTGGTTGAACACCGCGCCGTTGAACCATTCCTCGACATTGCTGCCAAAGAATTCGGGGCGCCACAGCATCCCGGCAAAGATCGCACCCAGCGCCAGCACCGCCAGCGGGATAATCATGACCATCGGGCTTTCATGGGCGTGGTCGTGGGTGTGCTTGTCGCCTTTTTCCGCACCAAAGAAGGTCATGAACAGCAGGCGCCAGCTATAAAAGGCGGTCATTGCAGCGGCAATAACCAGCATCCAGAAGGCGTAATTGCCAACCATGGTACCCGCGCCATAGGTGCTTTCGATAATTGCATCCTTGGACAGGAATCCGGCAAAACCGATGGTCGTCAGCGGAATGCCCACACCGGTAATTGCCAGCGTGCCGATCAGCATCGCCCAGAACGTATAGGGGATTTTCTTACGCAGGCCGCCATAGTTGCGCATATCCTGTTCGTGGTGCATCGCGGTAATTACCGAGCCGGCCCCCAAGAACAGCATCGCCTTGAAAAAGGCGTGGGTGAACAGGTGGAACATGGCCACCTGATAAACCCCGACCCCGGCAGCAGCGAACATATAGCCAAGCTGCGACATGGTCGAATAGGCGATCACCCGTTTGATATCGTTCTGCACCAGCCCGATCGTCGCCGCGACAAAGGCGGTGCTGGCACCGATCACGGTAACAAAGGTCAGCGTGGCGGGGGCAACCTCGAACAGGGGCGACATGCGCGACACCAGAAACACGCCCGCGGTTACCATGGTTGCGGCATGGATCAGCGCCGATACCGGCGTCGGGCCTTCCATCGCGTCGGGCAACCAGGTGTGCAGGAACAACTGCGCCGATTTACCCATCGCACCGATAAACAGCAAAAAGGTCAGCAGCTCGGCCGCGTTCAGCGTCATGCCCAGAAACGACATCTGCGCCTCGGCCAGATGGTGGGCGCTGGCAAACACGTCGGTCAGGTTGATGCTGTCGGTCATCATATAAATGCCGAAAATCCCCAGCGCAAAGCCGAAATCCCCGACGCGGTTGACGATAAACGCCTTCATCGCGGCGGCATTGGCGCTTGGCTTGCGGTAATAGAACCCGATCAGCAGGTACGAGGCAACGCCCACGCCCTCCCAGCCAAAGAACATCTGCAACAGGTTGTCGGCCGTGACCAGCGCCAGCATGGCAAAGGTGAAAAAGCTGAGATAGGCAAAGAATCGGGGTTTATAGCTTTCGCCCTCTTTCCACTGCGGATCGTCCTTCATGTAGCCAAGCGAATACAGATGCACCAGCGCCGAAACGGTGGTCACCACCACCAGCATGATCTGGGTCAGCCGGTCCATGCGAATAGCCCAGTCCACCGACAGGGTGCCGCTTTGGACCCATGACATAATGGTGATGGTCTCGGTCGCCTCGTAATGCTGGAAAAACACGATCCAGCTAAGCAGCGCAGACAGGAACAACAGCCCCGTCGTCAGGTATTGCGCACCCGCTTCACCGATGGCACGCCAGCCAAAGCCGGCAATCAGCGCGCCGATCAGGGGGGCAAAAAGAATAATGGTTGGCATGGTTTACCCCTTCATCACGTTGGCGTCTTCAACGTCAATCGCACCACGGTTTCGATAGAATACAACAAGAATGGCCAGCCCGATGGCGGCCTCGGCGGCGGCGACGGTCAGAATGAACAGGGTAAACACCTGCCCGACCAGATCGCCCAGATGGGTAGAGAACGCCACCATATTGATATTGACCGCCAGCAATACCAGCTCGATCGACATCAGAATGACGATGATATTCTTGCGGTTCAGGAAAATCCCGAAAATCCCGATTACAAACAGCATTGCTGCCACGGTCAGGTATTGTTCAAGTCCGATAGTCATAGCCCTTGCCCCGATTCCAGGTCTTTCAATTCGATAGCGGTATCCGCATCGCGATAGATTTGTTCGATGATGTTCTGGCGCTTTACGTCTTTGCGATGCCGCATGGTCAGCACGATTGCGCCGATCATTGCCACCAGCAGGATCAGCCCCGCCGTCTGGAACAGATACACATATTTGGTATAGAGCAGCTGCCCGATCGCCACGGTGTTTTCCACGTCTCCGGGGGCGGGGGTTACGGCCTGACGCATGTCCAGCGCCCCTTCGGGAAACGCCCAGATGCCGATCGCCGTAACCAGTTCAACCAGCAGCACAATCCCCAGCAGCGTGCCGATGCGGATGTATTTGGTCATGCCCGATTTCAGCTCGGCAAAGTCCACGTCCATCATCATCACCACGAACAGGAACAGCACCATCACCGCCCCCACATAGACGATCACCAGCAGCATAGCGACGAATTCGGCGCCCATGATCACGAACAATCCGGCGGCGCTAAAGAACGTCAGGATCAGCCACAGGACCGAATGGACCGGGTTGCGCGACAGCGTAACCATCAGCGCCGAGGCAACAGCAACGCCGGCAAACAAGTAAAAAGCGAGGGCCGCAATGACCATGATCTTATCCTTTTCTTAACGGTAGGGCGCGTCGAGTTCGATGTTTCGGGCAATCTCGGCTTCCCAGCGGTCGCCGTTGTCCAGCAGTTTTTCTTTGTTATAGAACAGCTCTTCGCGGGTCTCGGTGGCGTATTCAAAATTCGGCCCCTCGACGATCGCGTCCACGGGGCATGCCTCTTGGCAGAACCCGCAAAAAATGCACTTGGTCATGTCGATGTCATAGCGCGTGGTGCGGCGCGAGCCATCCTCGCGCGGTTCGGCGTCGATCACGATGGCCTGCGCGGGGCAGATGGCCTCGCACAGTTTGCAGGCGATGCAGCGTTCCTCGCCGTTGGGATAGCGCCGAAGCGCGTGTTCCCCGCGAAAGCGCGGGCTAAGATAGCCCTTTTCATGCGGGTAATTCAGCGTCTTTTTCGGGCGAAAGAAGTATTGCAGCCCCACCTTGAACGCCACCGCGAAATCGGCCAGCAAGAACCGTTTGATGACTTTTGATACGGTAACCGTCATATCAGCCCCCTGTTGCCCAGCGGACATACGCGCCGCCGAACCATTCAAATTGCACGGCCGCAGCCACAAACACCACCCAGGCCAGCGACAGCGGCAGGAATACCTTCCAGCCCAGCCGCATCAACTGGTCATAGCGATAGCGCGGCACCAGCGCCTTGACCATCGCGAACATAAAGAACCACGCGCCCATTTTCAGCGCCATCCACCAGATGCCATCGGGCAGCCAGCTGACCGGCGACAACCAGCCGCCAAAGAACAAGATGGTAATCAGCGCGGTCATCAGCACCACCGCCATCAGCTCGCCAATCATATAGAGCAGGAACGGCGTGGATGAATATTCCACCTGATAGCCCGCCACCAGTTCGGCCTCGGCCTCGGGCAGGTCAAAGGGCGGGCGGTTGGTTTCGGCCAGCGCCGAGATAAAGAACAGCGCCACCATGGGCAGGTGCGGCAGCCAGTACCAGCTTAGCGCCCCCCAACTGCCATCCTGCGCCCGCACGATGTCGCTAAAATTCAGGCTGCCGGTGCTAAGCAGCACCCCCACGATGATAAACCCGATCGACACCTCGTAAGAAATCATCTGCGCCGCCGAGCGCAACGCCCCCAGAAACGCGTATTTGGAGTTCGACGCCCAGCCGCCAATGATCACGCCGTATACCTCTAGCGAGCCAATCGCAAAGATATACAGAACGCCCACATTCAGGTCGCTAACCACCCAGCCGTCATCAAAGGGCACCACCACCCATGCCACCACGGCAAAGATAAAGGTGATCATCGGCGCCAGAAAGAACAGCACCTTGTCGGCCCCCGAGGGCACCAGCACCTCTTTGACGATATACTTGATAAAGTCGGCAAAGCTTTGCAGCAGGCCGAACACCCCAACCACGTTGGGGCCTTTGCGCAACTGCACCGCCGCCCAGATTTTCCGGTCGGCATACATCAGAAAGGCCAGTGCCACAAAGATCGGAATGATCACCAGCAGCGATTCCCCGAGGATCAGCAGGAAGGTGGCAAAATACAGACCAAAAATATCGATCATGGTTTCCATTGTTCTACTCCGCCGCTATTTTCGCTTGCGCCGCCAGCGCGCTGCATTCAGCCATCACGCCCGACGCCCGCGCAATCGGGTTGGTCTGGTAAAAGTCGCCCAGGGCATAGCTAAACGCCTTGCGGGTCATTTTCTTGGGTTTGGCCGCCTGCCACGGGTTTTCCGGCACGCTGTCGAGCGCCGCCATGGCGGGCACCTGCGCAAACAGCGCCGAGCGCAGTTCGCCGATGGAATCAAACGGCAATGTCGCACCCAGTTTTTCCGAAAGCGCCCGAATGATCGCCCAGTTTTCCCGCGCGTCGCCGGGCGGGAAACCGGCGCGATGCGCCATCTGCGCGCGGCCCTCGGTATTGACAAATATCCCCGATTCCTCGGTATAGGCCGCACCGGGCAAAATGACGTCGGCACGATGTGCGCCCCGGTCGCCGTGGCTGCCCTGATAGATCACGAACGGCCCCGCATCGATGTCCAGCTCGTCGGCACCAAGGTTGTAAATCACCTCGGCCCCGTCCAGCGCGTTGATCATGCCGCCCTTGGTGGCAAAGCCGATATCCATACCGCCAACCCGTGCCGCCCCCGTGTGCAGCACCAGCAGTTTTGAATCGGTCAGTTCAACCACGCGCTTAACGGTTTCCAGCACCGCCTCGCCGTCTTTACCTTGCAGCGCGCCCTGCCCCACGATGATGACCGAGGGCACCTCAAGCACTTGTTTATAATCGATTTCCAGCAGTTTCGCCAGATCGTCGCGGGTGTTGCCCATATGGGCATAATCATAGGTCAGATCAACCGCATCACCGATCAGGCCAATCTGCGCGCCACGCGCCCAAGCCTGCCGAATACGTGCGTTCAGAACCGGCGATTCCTCGCGCGGGTTGGTGCCGATCAACTGGATCATCTGGGCGGTATCGATATCGGCAATGCTGGCCGTCCCGACATAGCCCGAGCGGTCATCGATGGGCAAATAGGCTCCGTCAACGCGGCATTCCACATTGCCACCGGCCCCGCCAATCAGCGATTTCAGCGCGAACATGGCTTCGACCGGGGCCAGATCACCGGCAATCGCCGCCACCTTTTTGCCGTCAACCGCATCCACAATCGCGTCAAACGCCTGATCCCACGTTGCCGCCTGCAACTTGCCGTTTACCCGCACATAGGGCGTGTCCAGCCGTTGCCGGCGCAAGCCGTCCCAGATAAACCGCGATTTGTCCGAGATCCATTCCTCGTTGATTGCGTCATGGTTGCGCGGTACAATCCGTTTGACCTCGCGCCCCTTGGTATCAACGCGGATATTGGCCCCGAGCGCATCCATCACATCAATGGTTTCGGTCTTGCGCAATTCCCACGGGCGGGCGGTAAAGGCATAAGGCTTGCTGGTCAGCGCGCCCACCGGACACAGGTCAATGATATTGCCCTGCATATTGCTGTCGAGCGTCGCATTCAGATAGGTGGTAATTTCGGCATCCTCGCCACGGCCGGTCTGGCCCATGGTGGTGATCCCCGCCACCTCCGAGGTAAAGCGCACGCAGCGCGTACAGGAAATGCAGCGCGTCATGGTGGTGGCCACCAAAGGCCCCAGTTCAAGGTCGGTTACCGAGCGCTTGGCCTCGCGGGTGCGCGAAAAATCAACGCCATACGCCATGGCCTGATCCTGCAAGTCGCACTCGCCGCCCTGATCGCAGATCGGGCAATCCAGCGGGTGGTTCAGCAGCAAAAACTCCATCACCCCCTCGCGCGCCTTCTTCACCATCGGCGACTTGGTTTTCACCACCGGCGGCTGGCCTTCGGGGCCGGGG